>JABJKT010000181.1 GCA_018660225.1 Kordiimonadaceae bacterium | reverse complement strand
GACCAAAGCGGCCCCTGCGCCGAAACCCAAACCGTATCTGAATCGGTCGGATGAATAACAATGTCACCCACATGTTCAGATGCGCCAAGGCCCATATTTTTCCATGATTTTCCACCATTTTCCGATTTATAAACACCGTCACCAAAAGCGATATGGCGACCACCATTATTTTCACCGGTACCAACCCAGATTATATCTGAATTGCTCGGATCGATGGTTACATCACCAATGGAATAAACAGCTTCATCATCAAAAACGGGATCCCAAGTGGTTCCGGCATTTACCGTTTTCCATACTCCGCCAGATGCGATACCCACATACCAAATGCTAGGGTTCTTTTGATCAACGGCAATATCCGCAACACGTCCAGACATATAGGCCGGGCCAATATTACGAACCTTTAGTCCGTCAAATGTAGACGCAGACATTACATCATCATCGTCCTGAGCCATTGTTGCCACGGTGAGCGACAGGCTAAGCGCCAGCGCAAAAGCAATTAATTTTTTCATGATTTCCTCCACTATATATTATTATTCATTAGTGGCAGGTTGCACTATTTTTTAAAGAAAGACAAGAAAATCAGAATTGATATCACCTTAAGAAAAGAGCGTTTCCTTAATCTTGTACCAAATGTCTTCACTTGCGGCACAAAGTAATCCCGTTCCATCATTTTTTGACGTATAAGATCGTCCGTCAAGACCCATAACATAACCCCCCGCTTCTTGATATAAAAGCGTTCCCGGCAAATGGTCCCAAAGAAGAGTACGGTAATAAACGGAAAAGTCTTTTCTGCCATTAAGAAGGCAAACATAATCATGTCCCGCGCAATAAGCGGGGCGGTTTTCTTTAAACGCTTTAAGTTTTTCTGCAGCTTCTATTCTTAACTCTTTTGGCATTCTGGTAATGTGGGCTGCGCCGGTCATTTCACTAATATCGGTTATCGGTGCCTTTAAACTAACCTTTTCACCGTTTAGAATTGCGCCACTTCCTTTTTCGCAAACAGCGAGGATTTTCTGCGCCGGCAAATATATCCAGCTTGCCGCTACCTCACCAAACTGCAGCGCGGCGATCATAATAGCAAAGCGTTCGTCGCCTTTAATAAAATTGTTAGTGCCGTCAATTGGATCAATTAGAAATCCGCAATCAGAACGTATCAGTTCATCCAGTCGTGCGGGATTTTTAGAAATGTCTTCCTCTCCAGTGACAATGGAGTTTGGATAAAGCGATAAGAGTTTTTTTGTGATTGAGCGCTCGGCTTTAATATCTGCTTCTGTGACAAACTCGCCCGGTTCTTTAAAGCGCACTTCATGCTCTTTTAAGTTTCTAAATCTTGGTGTTATCTCTTCGTCAGCAACTTGCCTGATCAAGCTGCTAATCTCGTCCATCTTCATTTAATTTACCCATTTTGACTAATTGACCGATGGCTGCTTGGTCGAGCCTTACGGTAATTTTAGTAATTTTTTCTGTGTCCTTGCGCTCAAGAACTTCGCCGTATTTATAAAAAAGCGCTATATCCGCGCCTTCTGCATGACTGAATGTTAGGTTAAACTCACGTTTATCCTTGGCTAGCTCCTGATCGAGCTTTTCAAGCAGTGAAGCGCACCCTGCGCCCGTCAGTGCAGAAACCATGGCGACATTTTCCGCTCTCATTGCCATATTTTCGTAAATTTCGCTCTTTTCATCATCTAAAAGATCGGCTTTATTCCATACTTCGAAAATATTATTACTTTTATCGTCAGCAACACCAAGGGAATTTAAAATCTCCAACACGTCGCTTTTCTGTGCTTCGGTTTCCGGATGGGAAATATCACGAATATGTAAAATTATATCAGCCTCGATTACCTCTTCAAGGGTCGCGCGAAACGCCGCCACCAAATGAGTAGGCAGATCGGATATAAAGCCAACCGTATCAGAGAAAATCGCTTTTTTGCCGTTTGGCATATCAACATTTCTCATGGTTGGATCAAGGGTCGCAAATAACAAATCTTCGGCCATGACACGCGCACCGGTCAGATAATTAAAAAGTGTCGATTTACCGGCATTGGTATAACCAACCATGGCGATGATTGGAAATGGTACTTTTCGTCGGCTGTCTCTATGAAGTTCACGTGTTCTGATCACGGAACCAAGCTGTTTTTTGATCTTAGCGATCCGCTCATCAATAAGTCTGCGGTCACTTTCGATCTGCCGCTCACCCGGGCCACCCATAAAACCAAAACCACCACGTTGGCGCTCCAAATGGGTCCAAGAGCGTACAAGACGGCTTTTCTGATAAGATAGATGGGCAAGCTCCACCTGCATCACACCTTCTTTAGTTTGGGCCCGCTCGCCAAATATCTCAAGTATCAATCCGGTGCGGTCAATAACCTTCACTTTTAATTCCTGCTCAAGGTTACGTTGTTGCACCGGGCTTAATTCACAGTCCGCTACGACCAGCTCCACATCATGAAAAGCAATCTCAGCCGCTATTTCTTCAAGCTTGCCTTTTCCAAGATATGTGGAAGGGCGAATTTTATTCAAACTGATAATTTTGGCCGAAACTATTTCCAGTTCAAGTGCCGCCGATAATGAAACGGCCTCGGCAATTCTACCCTCGGCATCTCTTTGGCTGTTCTTTGCGGGATAGCTAATATTTGGATGAAACACAAGTGCTCGGGCACCGGAAGCTGCTTGCTCCACGCCGTCACTATTATCATCCCAGACAGTACTGAAAGTTTTTTTTCTAAATTGCAGTGAATTCGTTACATCATGATTGGTCATGAGTGAGGAATACTACTCCTCTTCGCTATTCTCTTCATCATCCGCATTAAATAAGTTTATGGTTCCACCAGGCATAATGGTTGAAATTGCATGTTTATAAACAAGTTGAACATTAGCATCACGACGAAGTAATATACAAAAATTATCAAACCACGTTATTATACCCTGCAGTTTTACACCATTAACGAGGAAAACTGTGATTGGGGTTTTGTTTTTACGGACATGGTTAAGAAAGGCGTCTTGTAGGTTGTGCATTTTTTCAGACATTTTTTTATTCCAATTTTTTATTATTATTGAGCCTTAAAACAGTATCGACCTGAACACTGTCGCAACTGATTGCGGGATCAGTATATCACATCAAAATGCAATATTAAACAAAGAAGATTATTTCATTTATCCGTAATATCAATTTTTTCTAAATGACGGAGAAATAAAGATAAGTAACGCAATTATTTCTAGACGCCCCAGGATCATAAGCACGGATGTTACCCATTTAGCGGTATAAGTCATACCCGAATAGCCCATAAAGTCAGGCGCGATTAATCCTGTCATTGATCCCGCGCTAAATAAATTAACGACTGCTAAGCCAATACCCGTTTCCATATTATAGCCAAACAATCCATATAGGACAGAGAAGAGAGCTATTGTTGAAAGATAAAGAAACAACAGCGTCCAGATGCTCATTAATATTGAACTTGTGACACTGATATCATTAACGCGCATTGGAACAATACCATGTGGATGGGCGAGCCTGCTGATTTCACTGTCGGCCTGCCTAAAAAGGACCTTGATCCGCATTATTTTAAATCCTCCGGCGCTTGAGCCCATAGCACCACCAACAAAAAGCAGTGTAATACAAACAATTCCAACAGCAAGAGGCATAGTATTCGCCCCGTCGGGCAAATAACCGGTCGTGCTTAATGCAGACACAGCGGTAAATATGGATACGCCGATTTTCTTTAAAAATGACATATGCGATGTGCCATCTTCACCTGTAAGTGACAAAAATATTATAATTGCAGCGAATATTATAATCATGGCGAAATATTTTATTTCCCGGTCATTTCTATAAGCCCTAAGTTTACCGGTCGTCATAAATGACCAATGATAAGTTAAGTTGCTCGCCGCAATTACCATAAACGGGATAAGAATAAACTCAGCTACATTACCAAAACTGTTTACACCAAAGTTTGCATGATTGGTAAACCCGCCACTAGACAAGGTTGCCATAGATGTGGACATAGCATCAAAGAAGGTCATGTTGGTTAAATTAAGCAGTATTAAACACAGTAATGTTAGACCGATATAAATAGTAGCCAGAGGTTTAAAAGCGGTATTTATTCTAGAGACAAAGCCCTCTTTTTCACCGTGAGGAAGTGCACTTCTGAATAACTCCGACCCTCCTATCGCACTTAATGGTACAATAGCCACTGCCAGAACAAATAGAAAAATTCCTCCCTCCCACTGCAGTAAAGACCGCCAAAAAAGAATAGTTTTAGGTGAGAGCGCTGAATTTGAAAGTAACGTTGCCCCCGATGTAGTAAAGGCAGATGTTGCTTCAAAATAAGCGTCTGTAAATTTGGTTAATTCCCCTGACACCATAAAAGGCATCGATGCAAATACAGGGATTATCAACCAGGCAAATACAAGAAAAGAAATAATATCATACCGACTAGGCTTTTCAGGTTCATCGTTGAAGGCAAAATAAAACCCTAGGCCGATAAAAATAGTCAACATAGAGCATATGAAAAAAGGCAAAATCATTGTACCTTCACCATAATAGAGCGCCACAAATATAGGCACAAGCTCACTTATTCCTAAATAAATAAGGATATGTCCAATAATATGACCTACTTTTGTAATCATAATTTACTCAATATATTACATAAAAATTTTGCGTGTTTATTTTAGAAATATTCTAGACGAACAGAAAATAATTCCTCGACCTTTTTAATCATATCAGCACGGGTAAAGACGATTACCGTATCTCCGGATTTAATAATTGAACCCCCTTTAGGAACAATTATTTCATCGCCGTGGATAATAGAACCAATAATAATACCAGCCGGCAGCTTCACTTCTCTGAGCGGCTTTCCAATCAATGGTGACGCCTCAACCGCTACAGCCTCTATAACCTCAGCCTCACCGCCAGAAATGGTTTGAAGTGAACTAATTCGCCCTCGCCTCATATGCTGTAAGATACTCGAAACAGTTGTCTGTCTTGGATCTACAAAAGCTTCAATGCCGACAGAATCCGTTAAATCACCAAAAGAATGATCATTGATAAGCGTGATGGCACTTTTACAGCCCATTTGTTTACCAAGCAGCGCAGATAAGATATTTACTTTATCGTCATTAGTAACAGAAATGATTGAGTGAGCGCGGCCAATATTTGCCTCTTTCAATAATTCCATATCAAGCGCATCACCATGCAGGACTATGGCTTTAGACACTCTTTCGGCTACTTTTATAGCTCTGCTTTCGTCGCTTTCAATAATTTTAATCTGAAATTTGTTACTGGTATCAATAAGTTGTTCACTAATAAACAAACCTACATTACCGCCGCCAACAATGACCACATTTCTTGCTTCTTCCTCTTCATGTCCAAAAACAGAGAGCGCTCTTGTAACACGGCTTTTTTCAGAGGCGATATAGATGTTATCACCTACCTCTAATTGATCATTTCCAGTAGGAACAATGAGTTTTCCGTTTCGAAGGATGCCGCAAACAACAATATTAAGATCGGGAAATAATTCAGTTAATTGTCTAAGCGGCGTATCAACAACCGGACAGTCATCATCAAGCTTTACACCGACAACCCAGACTCGGTCATTTGCAAAGCGGATCATATCTGTTGCACCGGGCACTTCTAGTCTGTTAATCGCAGCTTTGGCCACTTCAATTTCCGGTGAAATAATCACATCAATCGGCATATTATCACGGCTGAAAAGTGCTCTCCACTGTGGATTTAGATAATTCTGCGCTCTAATTCTGGCAATTTTTGTGGGAACATTAAAAAGTGAATGGGCGACTTGGCAAGCAACGATATTAACCTCATCAAATAACGTGACGGCGATAATCATATCGGCATCTTCAGCACCAGCGCTTTCAAGCAAATCCGGGTATGACGCGTATCCAACCAAAGCATGGACATCAAGTGAATTTCGCACTTTATTGATAAGTTCTTCCGAACGATCAATGACAGTTACGTCATTTTGCTCATTAGCCAAATGACGGGCAATATTAAAGCCAACCTGCCCGGCTCCACAGACGATAACTTTCATTTAATAATTCCCTCGTCCAGATAATTTATTTCGTAATTATTATTCATCATCATTTCTTTTCAAGACTATTCACGCCTAAACCTTTTAATTTGCGGTGTAGCGCGGATCGTTCCATTCCAACAAATTCTGCCGTTCGTGAAATATTACCCTGAAAACGTTGAATTTGTACATTCAGATATTCGCGCTCGAACGTCTCTCTCGCTTCTCGAAGGGGTAATGTCATAATTTCTGTGTTGGAATTTGGTCTTATTATTTCACTATCAGCCATAATATCAGCGGGCAGCATATCAATACTTATTGCTTCATCATCGCCTGATAAAATCAGCAGCCGTTCTACAGTGTTTTTTAACTGGCGTACATTGCCCGGCCAATCGTGTGCCTGAAGGGCCGTAATAGTCTCTTCTTCAATATCACGTGGCGGGCGACCTGTCGCGGTGGTAAAGCCTAGCATCATTTGTTTAACCAGTAATGGAATATCATCGCGTCTCTGGGTTAGTGATGGCACCTGAACCGGAACCACATTAAGCCGGTGATAGAGATCTTCCCTAAAGCGCCCCGCTTCAATTTCATCACGCAAATTACGGCTCGTGGCACTAACCACCCGCACATTTACCTGCACTCGTTGATCCCCGCCAACCCGATCAAAGGTCTGATCGGTCAGAATTCTCAGTATTTTTGCCTGCGTTGTTTGCGGCATATCTGCTACTTCATCGAAAAACAGCGTTCCGCCGTGAGCTTTTTCAAATACGCCTGTTTTAACAACAGAACCATTTTCTTCCACACCGAATAATTCACGTTCCATATTTTCCGGTGACATACTTGCAGCATTTACCACAATAAAAGCACCGTTAGCACGCTTGGAATGACGGTGGATAAGCCGTGCGACAAGCTCTTTACCAGTGCCGGATGACCCGGATATCAGGACCCTGCTGCCGCTCGGGGCTACTTTGCCAATTGTATTTCGCACAAGTGTTATGGCAGATGAGGTACCGGTAAGTTCGCTTTCAAAACCGACTTTTTCTTTAAGTTCACTATTTTCCCGTCTAAGCCGATCAACTTCTGTGGCGCGCTCAACCAAAATCAAAAGTTTTTCAGTTTCAAACGGTTTACTAATAAAATCATATGCCCCGCGTTTAATTGCGGTAACGGCCGTTTCAATATTGCCATGACCACTTATGATAATAACCGGAAGGTCTTTATGTTTCTTTTTAACTTCTGCAAGTATTTCCAAGCCGTCAAGCTTGCTACCCTGAAGCCAGATATCGAGTATTAAGAGTGAAGGTCTACGCGCATCAATTTCGCTTAAAGCTTTATCGCTATCACCCGCTACTCTGGTATCATAGCCTTCGTCATTTAAAATGCCGGAAATTAAGTCTCTGATGTCTGCTTCATCATCAACTATTAAAATATCAAGCGCCATGCACGATCCTTATTTTACTCTCGCTTTGCAAATCATCTTCAATGTCGTAATTTACCTCAGAATTAGAAGAATTTTTAAACACCAATTTTGATGTTGCGCCTGCGCCTTTATTATTTTCTAGAACAAGATCACCACCATGATCCTTCATAATTTTTTTCACTATAGCAAGCCCCAGACCAGTCCCTTTTGCCCTTGTTGTGACATATGGTTCGGTAAGCCGGTCAAGAATAGCCTCTGGCATACCAATACCGTTATCAGTTACAATGATTGAAGTCATATTTTCGTCTGCAACAAGTGAAATTTCAATTTGGGCATTTTCCTGCTCTATCAACGCCTCTGTAGCGTTCTTGATTATATTCGTAAGCGCCTGGCCAATCTGGCGGGCATCACATTCAAATTCCACTTTATGATCAGGAAAGTCTGTTGATATTTTTATATTATTGCTACCAACATCCATTAAAAATGTTGCTTTTTTTGTAATATCTACCAGATCTTCTGTTTTGATTATCGGGCTTGGCATTCTAGCAAAAGACGAAAATTCATCAACCATTTGACGAAGATCACGTACCTGTCTGATAATCGTATCAGTACATTGTTCAAATATCTCAGGTTCCGTTGAAATTTCTTTTGAATATTTACGTTTTAGTCGCTCCGCTGAAAGCTGAATTGGGGTGAGTGGGTTTTTAATTTCATGAGCAATCCGGCGCGCCACATCAGCCCAAGCCGCCGTACGTTCCGCAGCAACCTGTTCAGTAATATCATCAAAACTAATCACAAAGCCTTCCGCAAGCTTCCCTTTTAGCTCCGCCGTAATACGCACCAGCAGGGTTAATGCATTTTCGCCGCGACTAAGAACAATCTGATCTTCTACACCATGATTTTTTGCCTTTAGTATTTTATTGAACAAATGAGATACTTCAGGCATTACATCTTTTAAATTACGTCCCTTTAATTCTTCCTCACTTAAACCAAGCATTATCGATGCGGAGCGGTTAGGTAAGGTGATATTACCTTTTGGGTCAAGTCCCAGAATACCGGGAGAAACGCCAGAAAGAACCGTTTCTGTAAATCTTCGTCTTTCGTCCAGTTTTACATTTACCGACAGTAAATCCTTTTGTTGCTTTTGGAGCTGCCATGTCATGGTGTTAAAGGCTTTAGTCAGACCACCAAGATCATCATAGCCTTCTTTAATTGGTGCACGGGCCGAAAAGTCCCCTTTACCAACCCTGTCGGTAGCATTTACCAGCATGTTAATAGGTTTCATAAGCTTATTGGCCAGACCAAAACCCAT
>JABJKT010000180.1 GCA_018660225.1 Kordiimonadaceae bacterium | reverse complement strand
ATAATAAGAAAGGTTATATTAAACAGAAGCCGATACTCAGTAAGCTCAGATTGTGATTTTTCAAAATCGTTTTTTGCATCACCTGTCCTGCGGACAAGGGCAAGCGCCTGCGCATCAATAAGTCGGCTAATATAAAGAAACTGATCTAAGAAGCCATCCAACCTCAAGATAACTCGAATTTGACCGTCATTTTCACCTGTTGGGAAAAACTGAACGCCACCTTCTGCTGCTGAATCAATAATATCTTTGCTAAGTCGGCCATCAAAAACACTGAACGAGGAACTGGCACGAGCCGTAATCATTCCTTCACGGTTTAATATAATTGCGTCCGATAATCCCAATGCATTTGCCTGTATTTCCAAAGCCTGAACCAGAAGTTCCGGCTGCTTTGAAAACACAAATGCCCGGCCATTAATTTCGTTTGCCATGCCAAGTATATCAGCTCTGATGATTTTCACATGCTCTGCAATATAAGTTTCTGCAACACTTTCCGAGCTATCGAGTACCGTTTGAACTTTTTCGCTAAACCATGACTGCAAGCCAAATTCAAAAAAGAGTACTGAAAAAGTAGCGACAATAATTGTAGGCGTAATTGCGACTACACTGAACAAGGTAATAATTCTGCGGTGAAGGCGAGTTGCGGCCTCCCCCTTTTTGCCTTTTCCCCATAACTGGATCGCCTGACGCACAACTAGTGTGATTAATAACAGCAGCAAAACTGTGATAAAAAGCACGAATATATAAAGATTATCCGGTGTCGGTGATAATGGTTCTGCATTTGAAAATAACGAGTAAGCCGCGGCGCTGGTAACCAAAAGGCCTAGAAAAAGCACATAAACGGCTTTATTTTCCAGTTCTACCCTTTTGGCCCAAAGCTTTACTTTGCTCCATAGGCGAGATTTTTTTCTAATTGTTTGCTCACTCATAACGACACAGAGATTACCATATTGTTGCATTAATGCAACATATTAGCATGGTTTTAATATCAGGGAAGAGAAAAAACTTTAAAATCTGTCTTTAATGATTTGAATTTCAAGTTCTTTTATCTTTTTACGCAGCGTATTACGGTTAAGCCCGAGCAGCTCTGCAGCCTTTATCTGATTTCCCCTTGTCGCCCTTAAAGAGAGCTCAATGAGCGGGATTTCCAGTTCGTTAAGTATCCTCGTATAGAGACCATTTGACGGTAGATCATCCCCTGGATGAGCATCAAAATATTTCTTTAAATGGCGGTAAATTGACTGCTGCAAAGTTTCATCAACAATTATATTTTCTTTATCTAGAGGACTTTGCGGATCAATTGTTGATTGCGTTGAGAGTTCATTCGAAACATTTTCAAGGCTGATAACCTCTTCCCCGTAGAGCGCAGAAAGTCTTTGCACAAGGTTTTCAAGTTCACGAATGTTGCCTGGCCAATTATAGTCTTTGATAAATTCAATCGCCTCGCCGTCCATCAATTTCGGAGGCTGATTATTCTCTTCAGCATAATTATTAAAAAAGTGGCGTACTAAATCAGCGATATCATCTATACGGTCCCGAAGGGGCGGCAGGTTAATTGGCACCACATTTAGCCGGTAATAAAGGTCTTCCCTAAACAATCCCTGGGCTATTAATGTCTTTAAATTACGGTGGGTCGCCGCAATAATGCGCACATCAACTTTAATCGCTTCATTACCACCGACGGATATATATTCACCTTCCTGTAGCACCCTAAGAAGTCTGGTTTGGGCTTCCATAGGCATATCACCGATTTCATCCAAAAATAATGTGCCGCCCTTTGCTTGTTCAAAGCGGCCGATCGTTTTGGATATGGCACCGGTAAATGATCCTTTTTCATGGCCAAATAGTTCACTTTCAATGAGTTCTTTTGGGATCGCCGCCATATTTATCGCCACAAATGGCGCATTACGCCTCTTGCCAAAATCATGAAGCGCTTTTGCAACAAGTTCTTTACCGGTTCCTGTTTCGCCGGTAATCATCACCGTCAAGTCCGTATTCATTAGTCGCGCCATGACACGGTAAACATCCTGCATAGCCGGGGAGCGGCCAATCAGTGGCATTTCTTCTTCATCTTGAATATCAGTTGAAATACTGGCCTTGTGCTTTGGACTTAATCCTTTTTCAATTACCATCATCAGCTCATCAAGATCAAACGGTTTTGGCAAATATTCATAGGCACCACGCTCTGCAGCTTTAACGGCCGTCATCAGTGTATTTTGCGCACTCATGATAATCACAGGAAGTTCCGGTCTTATTTTTTTAATTCTAATCAACATATCAAGGCCGTTTTCATCAGGCATCATCACATCAGAAATAACAATATCACCCTCACCATTTGCGACCCACCGCCAAAGGGTTGCAGCATTACTTGCAAGGCGAACATCATAGCCCGCCCGCCCAAGAGCACGCGAAAGAACCGTTCTGATTGCCTTGTCATCGTCTGCTATCAATATTGTTTTATCAGCCATTAATCATCCAACTCTATTGCCCCACTGCCGGCAGTAAAATTCTAAATACGGTTTTACCTTCACCGCTTTCACATTCAATTATACCGCCGTGCTCACCAATTATTTTAGCGACCAGCGCAAGCCCAAGCCCTGAACCGCCCGTCTTTGTTGTCACGAACGGATCAAAAATATCTGATTTTATGTCGTCATGAATTCCGTCCCCATTATCGATAATACATATCTCAAGTGGCAGATTGAGCATCTCATCTGTACCCGACACAGCAACACGGACACCCTGCCGATAGGCGGTCGTCATGCTAATTTGCCCATCTATTTTTGGAACGGCCTCGCAGGCGTTTTTAAGCAGATTTAGAAACACTTGAATAAGTGCCCCT
>JABJKT010000179.1 GCA_018660225.1 Kordiimonadaceae bacterium | reverse complement strand
CCTGTTAAGGGCTTTGCCGTAACACTGGCCGCTGGTATTTTCACATCCGTCTTTACCGCGGTAAGCTTATCGCGTTTATTCATCGTAACCTGGGCTCGCAAACGCCGCCCGGCAACATTAAAGCTTTAAGGAAGGGCGCGTAAAATGTTACTTAAACTAGTTCCTGAAGGTACAAACGTCCCTTTCGTTAATGCACGCAAAATTGCCTATGCCTTTTCAACTTTGATGATTATTGCTTCTATTAGCCTGTATTTCACTAAAGGACTTAACTTTGGCATCGATTTTAAAGGTGGTTTCTTAATTGAAGCACATACTGAACAGGCCGCAGATCTGGGTGAGCTTCGCTCCATTACCGGAGGTCTAGGCTTGGGTGAAGTTTCCCTGCAAACTTTCGGTGAAGATAATCAAATCCTGATCCGCATTGAATTTCAGGAAGAAAGATCACTTGTTGAGGTTGTTGACCTGGTTCAGGAAACTCTGGATTCTGAATATAGTGATAATGTATCCTTCCAACGTACGGAAGCCGTCGGCCCTAAGGTCTCCGGCGAACTCATTGAATCAGGTGTTCTCTCGGTTCTTCTCGCCGTTGGTGCGGTTCTGTTTTATATCTGGATCCGTTTTGAATGGCAGTTCGGCCTCGGTGCAGTGATTGCCCTTATCCATGATGTGATCCTGACCATTGGTATGTTCAGCATAACCCAGCTTGAATTCAACCTTTCCATCATTGCGGCGATCCTGACCATTGTTGGTTACTCGCTTAATGATACGGTGGTGGTTTATGACCGGATCCGTGAAAACTTACGCAAATACCGTAAAAAAGAAATGCCTGATCTTATTAATCTAAGCCTCAATGAAACATTGGCGCGTACGGTCATGACATCCGTTACCACGCTGCTTGCTCTTGCGGCGCTGTTTTATTTTGGTGGTGAAGTGATCCACGGTTTTACTGCGGCGATGATCTGGGGTATTTTTGTTGGTACTTATTCATCAGTCTTTATCGCCTCACCGGTGCTTCTATGGTTTGAACTAAGGCGCGAAGACGATCAACCAGCCGAAGGCCAGGAAGTCCTGCCGCCCCAATACAGATAATGGAATTCACTGAAATCAAATCAAGCGAAGAAGCCTTCATTGCCGGTTATGGTGATGGTGGGTTCCGCATGGGTGAAAGCCGCTTTGAAGGATCAATGCTGATCACGCCGTCAGGCTTTTATCCGTGGGATGTTACAGAACACGCAAATATCACCATAAAAAGCCTTGAGCCGATACTGAAAGACCATTCGGGCGTTGAAATTCTGATCATTGGTATGGGCCAAAGTATGGCTTTTCTTAATAAAGATATCCGCCACGCCTTTGCCAAAAATGACATCGCCATCGAAATAATGGACACAGGTGCCGCAGCAAGGACATATAATGTGCTACTACAAGAAGGCCGCAAAGTTACGGCGGCATTGATTGCGATTTAATATATAGGGAAGAAAGCAATGCTTATAAAAAACTTGAAATTCATAGTAATATCATTGCTTAGCCTATTTATGATCCCCTTATCACTTCATGCAGAAAATAATAAATGGAATTTTCTGATCATTGTCGTTGATGATTTGGGACAGATGGATATTTCCCCCAATAATCCGGACACTTATTACCAGACACCCAATTTACAAAAACTAGCCACGCAAAGTGTAAGGTTTAGTCAAAACTATTCAGCAAGCCCCGTTTGTAGCCCCGCCCGCCTCGCGTTAATGACCGGGAAAAATCCTGCCCGTCTAAACGCTACTGATTGGTTCCGCCTTGAAGAAGGTCAGGGCAGATCAGAAACATATAAATGGGCTAAGGATATCCACCATATGCCAAGCGAGGAAGTCACACTCGCAGAAGCCTTAAAACCAGCAGGTTATAAATCCGCTTTTCTCGGCAAATGGCATTTGGGTCATGATGAAAAATATTGGCCGGAACATCAAGGTTTCGATATCAATATCGGCGGCTATTGGAGCGGCTCACCAAGGGGCCAAAATGAAAGTAAAGGCTCCGGTTATTTCGCCCCCTATAATAACCCAAGACTGGCAGACAAAAATGACGGCGAATATTTAACCGAACGCTTGAGCAGTGAAGCTATGAACTTACTGGAAGGATATAGCAAATCAGAAGATCCTTTTTTAATGGTCCTTTCTTTTTACACGGTTCATACGCCATTAAACGCACCAAAAGAAACCATCAGTAAATATGATGCAAATAACCTGAAATCCATCTTTACGCAAGAAGAACAAATCTGGCCAACCGAAGAAATACGCGCCGTGCGCCAAAATCAAACTCATTCAACTTATGCCGCCATGGTCGAACATATGGACCTTAATATTGGCCGTGTTCTAAAACAGCTTGAGAAAACCGGACTTGATGATAATACGGTTGTTTTCTTTACGTCTGATAATGGAGGACTTTCATCGGCAGAAGGCTCCCCGACCAGTAACCTACCATTTCGGGGTGGCAAAGGCTGGATATATGAAGGTGGCATTCGTGTACCCTTTATGGTGCGTTGGCCAAATGTAGGCAAAACCGATTATACCAATCCAGCAGCCGTAACAGGCTTAGATATTTTCCCCACCATTATGGAAATAGCCGGCGCTGATAAATCAAATATTGACGGCAATAGCCTAGTTTCAAAAATTAAGGGTGAAATTGAGAGCACAGAACAGCCCTTATACTGGCATTACCCCCATTATAGCAATCAGGGCGGCATGCCTGCCTCGGCAATCAGACTGGGCGACTATAAACTTATTCAACGTCTGGAAGATGGACGCCATCATCTTTATGATCTTTCAAAAGATCCAGATGAACTTCATGATTTAGCAAATGAGATGCCAGAAAAAGTGGAACAGTTAAGGTCTATGCTTTTTTCCTGGTATAAAGAAGTTGATGCTGAATTTCTGCGAGAAAAAGATGGAAACACCCCATGGGAGCCTGAACTATAACCGTTTACTGCTAAATTTCAGCCAGTTTTTCTTTTTGTTCATACAAGTTTGCCGCCGGTACAGATATTTTAATGGCAATATATACTGCAATAAAACCACCAGCCAGTTTACCAAGTAAAATAGGCAAAATTAATGTTGGTTGGAAATTTGCTGTAAAGGCAAGATGATCACCGATCACAGCCTGGGCGCAGACACCGAGTGCAACACATATTACTTTGTCCCTTGCATTCATGTCTTTAAACAGGTGATAGACGGCAATGATATTTGCAAAAACAAACACGAAACCAATGGCCCCGCTATCAGATAACTTAAGTTTCAATGCAAGAGCATGCATAGGCTTTTTACAGTAAGTCTGAAATAAGTAGCAGATTGGAAATGTGCCAGCGAGCATAATGCCTATATATCCTGCTATTTCTATCGCCCTGAACAATTCATTTTCATCAGCAAATAATGGATCAAGGCCCCATCCGCCGAAAACAAAGCTAAAGAAGCCAGTGAAATATTCTACTATAGAAAAAGCAAGGACCATTTTAATGAACGCATCCATTATCTTGCCAAAAACCAGAAAGCCTTTAACCATTACATTTGGAATGAATTTCAATCCTGCCGCCAGCAGGAAACAGAAAACAAATAATGGTGCCAGAAGCTGCATCATGTCTACAAAGTCCAGTGCAATATAATGAAGTGTTTCAGAGTTTGTCGAAATAACATCTCTGATCGGAAGGTTATTCATTGTGGTAATAAGCAAGGCCGTTAAGACACCAAACGGAATACTGATAAGCCCAGCCATAGCCCCGAGTGCCAGATATTTATGATCTTTCGGGGCCAGCATTGTCAGACCAACAGGGATTAAATAGACAATAGTCGCACCTGACGTATAACCAACAAGTGACGCAGTAATCCAAATATCGCGATTTTCCGTCAATGCATCAGCGAGCTGGTAGCCGCCCATATCTACAGCAATAATCGAAAGTGCTGCGATTGATGCATCGGAGCCGAGCATTTCGAACATTGGTCCTATCGCATAGGATATAGCCTGAGAAAGAAACGGAATTGCGGCCATAATACCGGCCTGAGCCAGAAACACCGGGCCGATTGCATGAATACCGCCAACAAACTCTTTTCCCAGTCCGCTTTCGGGTTTGATCACCGATGCTGCTGCACCCAGCACCACCCCTATCATAATAATATAAATTACAATATTCCCTAATTCAGCCATTTCCTATTCCCTATTCTATTCTCTTAAACCGCGTGAACGGGCTATAATTTCTTTATATTTATTGAGGATATTTTTCCTGTCTATATTCCTCGGTTCTGTCGTTTCCACCTTCTGCTCCAGCTTAATTTCCTGGTCATTCCCTAAGCCTTTTCTCGCCAACATCGCCACGCCAAAAGCAGTTATTTCCTTATTCACAGGTGAAATAATGGTTTTGCCCGAAATATCTGCCAAAAATTGCCTGAAATAACCATTTACTGAAAGCCCTCCATCTACATTCACGCTTCCTCCTAGTGGAGATATATTGTCCATAGCCTCGATAACTTCCGTAGTTCTTACTGCAATTCCTTCCAGCAGTGATTGAAGCATATCTTTTTTGCTGGTTTCCAACGAAAGTCCGGTCCAAATGCCAGCAGCAGTGCGATCCCAATAAGGACAGCCTAGCCCTGATAGTGCCGGTACAAACATAAGGCCCCTCTCGGCCGCTGAGCGTTCTGAAAATCCCTCTAGTTCACTATAACTTGAAAATAATCCAATGCTCTTTGCCCAGTTAACCGCTGATGCAGCGTTATAAACACCACCATCAAGGCCAAACACCGCTTCTTCATCTGGAAATTTCCAACATAGTGTCGGAACCAAGCCGGTATCTCCAACATCATATATTTCATTTCCGCTCAGTGACTGAACGAAGGCACCCGTTCCCAAGGTTACTTTTGCATCACCTTTATTTCTGCATCCATGACCATAAATACCGGCAAACTGATCAATCAATGAAGCCGTAACCGGCGTAGAATGACCGTCAATTTCCACCTCGCCGAAATGACCAACAGTATCTTTAATCTCTGCCAAACAGTGGATGGGCACACCGAATATCTTGCAAAGTTCTTTATCCCATTTAAGGGTGTGGATATTAAAAAGTGATGTTCTGGAAGCCGAGTTATAATCAGTGAAAAAGTTTCCTGTTAGACTGTCCAGAAAATAACTATCCATCGTTCCAATACGCAGCTTACCCTTTTCTGCCAGCTCTTTAGCACCTTCAATATTTTTTAATATCCATCCCATTTTACTTGCTGAAAAATAAGGATCCAGCGGTAAACCTGTCTTTTTCTTTATAGTTGCTTCACGTCCATCCTGTTTTAATTTCTGGATCACATCCTCGGTTCTCATATCCTGCCAGATAATAGCGTTATATATCGGCTTTCCCGTTTCAGCGTTCCATGCAACAATGCTTTCTCCCTGATGACATAGTCCTATGGCATCAACAGAGCCGCAGCTGGCAATACATTTTTTAATATTTGCCAGTATTTCTTCCGCATCATGCTCAACCCAGCCGGTTTTTGGTGTAATTTGTTTATGGCTTATGCTCATTCTGGAGCAATCTGTCTGAAACGCGCCATTATTGTCGAAAACGGCTATCCGCGTACTTGTGGTGCCCTGATCTATTGCCGCAAAGCGGTGGTTTTGCATATAAGACTTCCCTCTAGCCATTATTCTTTAAAATAAACTCTCAAAGTTCCTGTGTTTTCCAATATACCCAGTTCTGATAATGCTACCAGTATTCTTCGTTCTGGTAAAACTGACATTTTCTTCTTCCACTCTCTCCCGAGATTATCTGCAATAATCAGCTCACCCTTTACCGCACGGCTCACCCGAAGCTGCAAATGTTTAAACCCACCTGTCCGGCCGGGTATTATTCTTTGTGGCACGACCAACTTAACAGGGTCTTCACAGCGGCATAAAACACTTGCGTCCTTGATATCAGACAATTTCCCCTCCAGATCATCAGCAATCATAGCGCCAACAACATGCCCCTCCCGATAACTCCATCCCGCAGTTTCAACAGGTCTTAAAATATTACCTGTGGCATAATAGTTAGCATCACTACAGCGCCCAAACTGATCAATCTCTAACCCGCCACTCGCGGCGTCCAACTGAAGATGAGAAAGTTTCGCCAGCGCCGCTTCTGGAATAAATTTTCCAGTAAAAATAACACCATCACAGTCTATATCTCGACTTTCACCAGTTTTAGTATCGTTTACAGTGATCCCTTCTACTTTCGAAGTACCCAGTATCTCTTTTAGCTCTGTATTAAGTAAAAGCGGCACACCTTTAAAATGTGCAATAAGTTCGCACGGATGGCGGGCAGTTATTCTCTGGCCCGGCTCAATCATTGCGACCGGATCCATTCCACCCTTAATGGCCGTCAGAATAGCAGAGAAAGAAACCAGTTCTGAGCCAACAATTACCGGCCTTTTAAAAGGAGATAGCCCCTTTAAATATATCATCGACTGAAGGGCTCCGGTGGTGGTGATACCTTTTGGTCTCCCTCCCGTAACAAACCTTGCTGCTCTTGGTGTCTCTCTAACTCCCGTAGCGATAAGAACCCGCTTTGCCGAAATAGTTAACAACCCTTGGGGACTGGCAACCTTAAGCTCACCTCCCGGCAGTAACTCTGTAACCGAATGGCGGGTTAATATCTGGGCTCCTGCACTTTTGGCCTGCTCAACAACACGTGCTGCATATTTAGGCCCTCTCAGAATTCTGTGAAATTCACGCATTCCAAAGGGCGGATGCCCACAGTGACGCGGTATTCCGCCTGCATTACATTCCCGCTCCAATATGGTGACTTTCTTGATACCCCGCTTACGAAGCGTTATAGCAGCGGCCAAACCAGCCGGACCGCCACCAATGATTGCTACATCAACGTGCATTTTTTCATCACTCATCTGCATCACCCCCCATCAGTTCAGCAAGTCGTGCTGTGCAGTAAAATGATTGACACCTGCCCATTGTAGCTCTCGTACGCCGTTTTAAGGCAGATAAATCACGAGCAGGAATGGTTGATGACATTGCATTTTCTATTTCTCTTCTGGTGACCATTTCACAGTGGCATACTATTTCGCCATAATCCGGCTTCATCCAGTCTCTCGGTTCATGCTCAGCCAGATTTGGCATTTTTGGTGTTTTAATTTCAGTTGGCGGTACTAGCGGTTCAGTTGTTTCTGAATATTGCTTAAAAATATAAGAGGCCAAACCTAGTGATGATGTAAGTCCGGTTGACCGAATGCCGCCTGCCGTAATCCAGTTCTTATCCTGATAGTTAAAAATGCGGTAATCTTTACTCTCCGTCGCAGGTCTAATTCCAGCGTAAGTCGCTGTAATCGGCATCTCCCTTAAAGCGGGGACGATAGCTTCTCCCTGGGATTTTAAATTCTCAAGGCCATCAGCTGTCACGCCAGCAATATTTCTTTCGTCCTGCTCTTCAGCCGTTGGTCCTACAAGCAAATTTCCAAATATGGTCTGCGTAAGAACAACGCCTTTGGTGCGCTCATCAGGAACAGGCAGGATGATAGAATTAATCAGAGCCGTGGCTGCTTTATCATAAACTAAAAATTGACCCTTACGTGGCTTTATCGAGAATTCTGATTTTCCCAGTAGAAATTGATCAAGATAGTCACCGTAAAGGCCAGCACAGTTAACGACAAAGCGTGCAGAAATATCTTCGTTTGTTTCACTATTAAGCAACCAGTTTTCTCCGTCAAACTGACCACCGCAAACTTCATAACCAAACCGCACTTCGGCCCCATTCAGTACCGCCTGTGTTATATAAGCCAAAGGTGAGGACCATGGGTCAATCACATATTCACCCGGCACAGATATACCACCCAGCGCATGAGTAGAAAGATGAGGTTCACTAGCCAGCAAACAATCTCTATCAATCCCATGAACATCGCTAACATTATTTTGATGAGCCTGTTTTATTATTTTATCCAGGCGAATAATCTGCTCTTCGTTCCAGGCCACAACAAAAGCGCTTGTCTTAAGAATTGGAAGGTTGAAGTCTTTGAATATATCCAGATATTCTTTATAACCTTGCTGAACACAGTGAAGTTCCAACGAACCTGGTGGGGCATCGAAGCCGGTATGGAGTATTGCGCTGTTTGCTTTACTGGCACCGTTTAAAATATCACGCCCTTTTTCAAGCAACACAACCTTCGCCCCCTCAAGAGCAAACTTACGTGCAACTGCACAGCCAACGACACCTCCACCGACTATTGCAACATCAAATATATTGTGTTTTTCAAGCCTTGAAAAGCGACCTGTTTCAGCGCTCATAACGCCATCTCAAAATTTTCATTTGCTCAGGCTAGAGTGCGTTCTATATTATGTCAACGATTTGCATGATCATATCTGATTGGGGCTATACAGTTCTTTAGGATCATCCACTTCAATCACCCATAGGTCTTCATCATAGCCCCGCTGGCGGGATATATAGCCGTCCGCCTGTGCTTCATCCGTAAAATTGCCCCCAAGCGGCTGATGCCAAGACAGCTTGCCGTCCATATCACGGCTCTGGGTAAATACCTTTGCCCCCTGACCGTGCACATATTGCTTGATGAGTATTTGTCCGCGCTCCTGGTCCCCCTTATGAACAACCACCGCAGATAAAAACAGCACTTCACAACGTCTAATTTCCGCTGCGACCAAAATATCTGATCTCATATTGGCTTCAAAAGACATTTATTTTTTAGACCTAGACGGAAAAGGTTTTCCCATACCTACCGTTTTACCACTTACTTTTTTAAGCTCTTCTATATCGGCGGATAGATGAGTTTTTTTCTCCAGATTAAGAGGTGCCATCATTTCAATTTGAGTAATCAACCGATCAAGCGCCCCAGCAACCATATCAAATTTAACCACCACATTATCTGCAGCTTCTGAAAGAGTAGCTATTTCCGAGGTGGTTTTATTTAAATTATCAAGAATTTTGTTATTTTCAATAGTTGCACTTGATGCATTGTTAATCTTTGTTGCTTGTATGGCGGTATCTTCAATAACTTTTTGCACTGCTTTTGTTTGTTCTTCCATCTGGCTTGATATTTTTTTCACATAATTATCAAGTGTTTTCTCAATCAAATTATTGACGGTACTATCCTGTCCTTCATTTAAATTTTTTGACATATCTTTAAT
>JABJKT010000178.1 GCA_018660225.1 Kordiimonadaceae bacterium | reverse complement strand
CAAGCAGTTAGAAGAATTACAATGGCACAAAACAGTGTCAGGATTTTTAATTTATTAATCACATTATTCCCTATTGTTCAATTCTATATGCCTTGGCCGGATAGCCGAAGCCGCCCTTTTCCCAGACGATGTTTTTATCATTATCAATTTCGATAACTCTGGTATGGCCCGCGTCAGCAATTAAGGTATTACCATTTTTAAGGCGTACGGCCGAATATTGGGTATCAATAAGCGGTTGACCCACCTCCCATACAACGGTTCCCGCTGTGTCCACCTCAACAATTTTGCTAACCGCACGGCCCGATATAAGCGTATTACCATTATCAAGCCGCTGGACGTAAATGGGTCCAAGGCCGTCAAAAAGTTCATTTACCTCAGGCGCCAAACCCTGATATTCCCAAATTTCCGTTCCGTCAGGAGTCACTTCATAAACCCGGTTTTCACCAGCGTCAGCGATTAATGTATTACCATTATCAAGCCGCTGTGCTTTCCATGGCCACATTAAATCTTCGATCTGCCAGACGATTTCGTGATCTGCGTTATATTCGCGCACAAAGCCCGGATGATCATCATCCCATCCAGATACAAGGATATTTCCGTTATCAAGAACAGAAAAAGCGGTAGGATAAACACCTACATAAAGCACGTCCAAAACTTCACTGTCACGATTGATACGCCATAAGGCATTTTCACGGATAATACTGAGCCAATAAGTTCCATCATCAAGCATAACCACATCGTAAGGCATTTTCAGCATGTTGGTTTCAAATATCACATCGCCATTTTCAGCATAGTGAACGAGCCGCCCCGGCGGATAATTAGGATCACCAATGGCCCGGCCCGGAATTTCATCCACTATGATCGTAGAATTCAAGTAATTAATGGCTTTTTCTTGCCTTTGGTCGCAAGAAACGATCATTAAGGATACAAAAAATAGTAAAACAGATTTTATTTTAAGTGACATTAAAGAGTTCTCCCTTGCAAGCATTCCTACATTTCACAGAGCATAAGTCAATATTGCTCTTTCCATTGCAAATGGTTAGAGTGAATAAAATCAATAAAAATGAGAATTAAATGAATTTTACCGCAAAACTACTGGCAATTATGCTGCTAAGCTTTTCAATGGCAAGCGCCCAAGATACTAATCCCGAAATTGACGTGATGAGCTTTAATATTCGTTACGGCACGGCCAAAGACGGTGATAATCATTGGAAATTCCGCAAGGATCAGCTGCTTGAACTCTTAAAATCATCAGCACCGGATATAATTGGCCTTCAGGAAGTGCTTAAATTCCAGCTTGATGAAATTATGACTACCCTGCCTGCTTATGCCATGATAGGCGTTAGCCGCGAAGGAAATTTCGAAGATGAATTTTCTGCTATTCTTTATAAAAAATCGGACTTTGTTGCCAGAAAAACAAATACTTACTGGCTTTCTGACACCCCTGAAATACCTTCAAAGGGATGGGGTAATGATATTATGCGTATTGTATCCTGGGCGGAATTTAAACACATCAAGTCCGATAAGTCTTTTTATCATTATAATGCCCATTTTGACCATATATCTCAGCTATCGCGTGAAAAAGGCGCTGAACAGCTTGCTAATATTATAAAAGACCGCGACCTCCAATATCCCGTCATCATAACAGGCGATTTTAATGCCGGTGAAGATAATCAGGCTATCATAAACCTTAAAGATAGTGGCTTCGATGATGCCTACCGCGTGCTAAATCCTAATGAAAGTACAGTTGGTACCTTTAATGGCTTCAATGGGGAAAATGACGGCGATAAAATTGACTATGTTTTTGTAGGAAACGGCATTCAGGTATTAGAAGCAACAATTGACCAAAGTAATATAGATGGAAAATACCCATCCGATCATTTTCCCGTGACTACTAAAGTTAAACTATTAGATTAAATAAACATAATTACATATTGTAATTAAAGGATTAATTAGTGAAATATGTTTTAGGTCTAGATCAAGGAACAACATCAAGCCGCGCGATTTTATTTGATGATAAAATGCACCCGGCTTTTATAGCTCAGCAGGAGTTTGAGCAGATTTTCCCCGCTTCCGGCTGGGTAGAACATAATCCTGATGATATCTGGACGACTACACTTTGCACTGCAAAGGAAGTATTAGACAAAGCAGGCATTTCGACCAGTGATATTGTCTCTATCGGAATAACCAATCAACGCGAAACCACTATTATCTGGGATAAAAACACCGGAGAGCCTATCTATAACGCCATTGTTTGGCAGGATCGGCGCACAGCAGATATATGTGAAAGCCTTAAAGACAGAAATTTAGAACCAGAAATAAACCTTAAAACCGGGCTTTTACTTGATCCTTATTTTTCAGGTACTAAAATCAAATGGCTATTGGATAATATTGCCGGCGCACGCGAAAATGTAGATAAGCTGCTGTTTGGTACGGTTGATAGCTTCCTGATCTGGAAATTAACAGGCGGGCGCTCTCACTTGACCGATGCCACCAATGCGTCGCGTACTATGCTTTATAACATCGATAAGGGTTGCTGGGACGCCGATATCTGCGCCATGCTCGATATTCCAATGAATATACTGCCAGAAGTAAAAGACTGCGCCGCCGATTTTGGTTCAACCGATCTACTAGGTAGCCCCATCCCTATCTACGGTGTTGCCGGTGATCAGCAAGCCGCGACCATTGGCCAGGCATGTTTTAAGCCCGGCATGATGAAATCAACTTACGGCACAGGCTGTTTTGCGTTACTTAACACCGGGGATGAGCTGATACATTCTAAAAACCGCCTGCTCAGCACCATAGCTTATCAACTAGACGGTAAAGCCACCTATGCACTAGAAGGGTCCATATTCATTGCTGGTGCGGTCGTACAGTGGCTTAGGGACGGATTAAAGATCATTAATCATGCCAGCGATAGTGAGACGCTCGCGATAAATGCCGATGAACATCATAAACTTTACATGGTGCCCGCCTTTACCGGTCTTGGTGCGCCTTATTGGGATGCCCAGTGCCGTGGTGCCATATTTGGCCTAACACGCAGTAGCGGACACGAAGAGCTTTGCCGTGCCGCCCTTGAAAGTGTCGGCTACCAAACCCGTGACCTGCTTGAAGCCATGAAAAAAGATATTCAACACGCTCAAAACACCACCCTTCGTGTTGATGGTGGCATGACGTCTTCAAATTGGGCCATGCAGTTTTTAAGCGATATCCTTGATGCACCGATTGACAGACCAACCATCACTGAAACAACCGCGCTTGGCGCCGCGTGGTTAGCTGGAATGCGAGCGGGCTTTTATCCGGATCAGGGCGGGTTTTCGGACCACTGGGAACTGGATAAAAACTTCGCGCCAAATATGGACGCCCCTACCCGCGACAAATTTTACGCGGGCTGGCAGGACGCCGTCTCAAGAACGTTATCTAACCGCTAGCCGCCGCGTTGACGTGCCTTTCAGCTTTCATTGTCATGGATACCAGTATCATTGATATAATGCATGAAGCGATAATTAACATAAAGGCCGCATCCCAACTGAAATTATCAACGATATATCCGATACCCACATTGGCGGTTACTGTTCCGCCAACATAACCAAATAAGCCTGTAAAGCCCGCAGCAGTACCCGCCGCTTTCTTCGGCACAAGGTCAAGCGCAAACAGACCGATTAACATAACCGGCCCATAAACGAAGAAGCCAATTGCCGTCAGCATTATAAGATCAAGCGTCGGGTTTCCAGCAGGATTAAGCCAATAAACCACCACGCAAATCAAAGTGATCATCATGAAAATCACCAGAACAGGAGAGCGGCAGCCATGGAAAAATTTATCGGATATATAACCGCATATTAATGTTCCCGGTATAGCGGCCCATTCATAATAAGCCGTTGCCCAGCCAGTATCTTCAAATGAAAACTGCTTCACTTCGCTTAAATATGTAGGCGCCCAGTCAAGAACACCGTAGCGCACCAGATAAACAAAGGCATTGGCTATGGCTATTGCCCAGAGCAGTCTGTTATTTAAAATATAATCAAAAAAGATCTCGCGAGCTGAAAATTCTTTTTCATGACTTTCGTTATATACAAAGGCAGTTGGATAATTTTGATGATATTCCTCAATCGTCGGTAGACCGCGTGATTGCGGCGTATCCCTAACCGTTATAAATATGAATATGGCAATGATTAATGAGATAAAGCCGTGGAAATAGAAAACCGCATGATAATCAGCAAAGATTGCAACGCCTAGCACCGCAAGCGGCCCTACAAGACCACCACCGACATTATGGGCCACATTCCAGAGTGCCATTTTAGTGCCCCGCTCACCCGGCGAGAACCAATGAACCATTACCCGACCACTTGGCGGCCAGCCCATTCCCTGAAACCAGCCATTAAGCAGCAATATGGAAAACATAATCGTTACAGTACTCGTTGCCCAAGGCACCGTTCCCATAAAAATCATCGTTAGGGCCGAACACATCAGGCCAAGTGACATAAAGGTACGCGCATTACTGCGGTCAGATATACTACCCATTAGAAATTTGGAAAATCCGTAAGCGATCGCCACACCGGAAAGAGCAAAACCAAGCTCTGTTCTTGTATATCCTTCTTCAAGTAAACTCGGCATGGCAAAAGTGAAGTTCTTGCGAACCAGATAATACCCTGCATAGCCAATAAAAATCCCAAGAAACACCTGCCATCTGAGCTTGGTATATTCGCCGTCAACCTCTTCTTCTGCTATGCGTTCCCTGTGTTTAGCGGGTTTTAAAAAACCAATCATTTATTTTTATCCTTAAACTTTATAGCCCGATCTGCAAAATCGGTAATCACACCTTCTATACCCGCCTTGTTCCAAAAAATATCCAGCAAATCCTCAAAATCATCCGCATAATCAGGGATCATACCTTCGTCCGCCCGAAATGTAAAAACATGTACCCAAAGTCCCGCATCATGGGCCATTTGAACCAAAGGCGTAATGATAATATCATCCTTCGTTGACCGCTCATCAACAACAATTCCCATATGGGGGCCGATACCATCAACAAAATTTGACAAAAAGGCCATACCATCCGGCTGACGCATCCAGTCATATCGATCACTGCCATCTAAAAGCTGGTTAAGCTTAAGTTCCATATCCATCGCAGGGAAAAGCACTTCTCTAATTCGTTTTAATGAATTAAAATCAAAGTCTTGCAGAACTATATTATCACTTCGCTTTAAGTAATTATAACATTTTATAACCTTCAGTGCTTCATAGGCAATATCCTTGCCATTTTCAAAATGAAACTCAGGAAGTTTTATTTCCACAAGAAGCCCGATATCTTTACCTGTAGATTTGTTTAATCCCTCAATAAGCTCGATCGCTTCTTCAAAAGTAAATATTTCGAAAGATGATTTATGGACCGGAAAACGATCCGGAAAACTCGCGCCCTCATCATTAAACCTTTCCGACAATTCAAGCGCCCTTAGCTCTTCAAGAGTAAAATCAACCACATAATACTTGCCATCTTTTCTAGCGTGGTCAGAAAAAACGGCAGGAACACTCGATAAATTATTAAGGTAAGGGTCGTGTAAGACAACTATTCGATCATCACTTGTCATCACCAGATCAATCTCTATCAGGTCTGCGCCCTGTGCATGAGCCATACTAATCGCAGCAATTGATTGTTCAGGAAGATAGCCACTAGCACCTCGGTGCGCGATAACAAGTCTTTCAGCCGCTTGTGCACCCGTCATTAAAATGATGAAGATAAATAAAGAGCGCATTAAACTATGATCCATCCCTGAACTTCACCGCCAGATCAGGAAAATCACTAAATACCCCGTCTACCCCTACCTGATTAAGGAATATATCAAGCAGATCATCAAAGCTTTCCGCATATTTCGGCGTGGCAAAGCTCTCAGCTCTGAATGTATATGGATGGACTTCAAGACCGTATTTATGGGCCTTTGCTACCAGATCAGTGATTTGCAAAGCAGCCTTCTCTGAACTGTTACGAACAATCATACCAATACTTGGCCCAATCCCGTCTGCATAGCCAGAGAGCGCCTTTATGCCCTCTTCGGTTATCATGTCCGCATAAATGTCCTCACCGCCCATAAGCTGCACCAGACGCACATTCATATTTAGCTCGGGCAGTAGGTTTTCATAAACCCGCTTTAATTCCTCTGCCTCAAATGTCTGAAAATATGCCTTATGGGATTTATCACTATAGCCGTAGTTTTTTAGCGTCATCAGAATAGCACGGCTTAAATCCTTGCCTTCACTTAAGTGAAAGGCCGGGCTCTTGGATTCTGGGTATATTCCAACATCCCCACCGGTCGATTTATTAAGTCCCTGAATAAGCTCGATTTCCTTTTCAAGTGTATGGACTTTAAAATTGGATTTATTAAGCGGGAAGCGCCCGGGAAAGACCGCTACCTTCTCACCATTTTCATCAATCCGGTAACGTTCTGAAACATTCAGCGTTCTTATTTCCGCATAAGTGAAATCAATCACATAATACCTACCGTCTTCGCGTTTACGGTCGGGGAATTTTTCCTGAACGTCAGTGACCCTGTCCAGCAGATGGTCATGAAGCACCACAAGCCTCCCGTCCTTGGTCATAACCACATCTTGTTCAATATAATCAGCCCCCATTGCATAAGCCATCGCCTTGGCCGCAATAGTATGTTCCGGCAAATACCCACTAGCCCCGCGGTGGGCTATGACAACCTTATCAGCTGCAAAGGCCGTAGAAATGAACGATAATCCCAAAACTATCAAAACAAAAATGCGCATATTTTTCCTCTCAAAACGCTGTGAGTTAGAGAGTGCATGGATTGCTAAAATATTGCAATAATTAATTGTAGGGTAACAATGAATTGATTGACCGTGAAGTTATTTGAGGTGTTTTTCGAGGAATTTACCAGTTTCTTCTAAAAATTTAATTCTATATGTCTGATTTCTCAAATAATGACTTTCATTTTCAAATTCGATATATTTGATATCTTTGCCAGCTCTCTTCATTTTTCTATTAAACACTCTAGTTTGCTTTACATCGACATTAGCATCTACATCACCATGGAAAAGTAAAACTGGAACATTAATTTTATCAATATTATCAGCAGGTGACGCTTCTTCTTGATTTAAGTCCACGTCATATAACGTGAACCAAGTAGCATCCTCTTATTTTCTGTAATAAGCTAGGTTTCTAACTTTCATTTGTCCGTAGTTATTTTTGGTTCCACTACCAAAACGCACAACATGATTACTATCGGCCTTCCATGACTGGATCACATCTCTGCCTCTGAGAATTTTTTTAAACCTCTTTGCATTTCTTGTGATGTTAATCTGTTGAACACCTCTTTCGTTCTGTTTATCAACATCAATTTGCACAAGGATATTGTCTGGGTCGTCTTTAAGAAAATCAACTACATTAGCTTGAAATTGTGGTTGAAGTTTTCTATCTACTGGTGGCATAGGATTAACTGGATTTTCTCCATCCCAGCGCATATAAACCAATTTTGACAATCTGGCATCAACATTAAAGATATACTCATTAAAGCTACTTAGATTAACTACATCGTCAAAGCTCACACCAACTAATATATTTTCATTATCCTTCCATTCTACCCAATCAATACTACCTCCTGGATAGGGAATTCCATTTTGAGGTATTGAAGCGTCAACGAGTGATTTTGTAACAAGAATTTTATTACCCTGATAATTTTGTAGTAAGGCAATTTTTGTTCCGTCAGGCGATATTTCGGCTCCTGATATTTCAGGAAGCTTTCCAAATATATTTGCCAAGGCATCTACATCCTGAGCAAATGCATTTGAGCACAAAAATATATTAAACGTAACAATAGAAATTACGAATGAAATATAGCGTGTAGATTTTTTGATCATTTGATCCCCCAATTTTATTTTATTAATTACTAAATT
>JABJKT010000177.1 GCA_018660225.1 Kordiimonadaceae bacterium | reverse complement strand
GATGTGCTTGATACGTGGTTCTCATCTGCCCTTTGGCCTAATGCTACGCTAGGCTGGCCAGATGAGACACCGGAACTTGTCCGTTATTATAAATCGGATGTTCTGGTTACCGGATTTGATATCATATTCTTCTGGGTCGCGCGGATGATGATGGACGGTCTTTATTTCATGAAAGACGATGAAGGAAAACCAGAGGTTCCCTTTGAAACCGTATATGTTCACGCGCTAGTGCGTGATGAGCACGGCGCCAAGATGTCAAAATCAAAAGGTAATGTGATTGACCCGCTCGAGATTGCTGATAAATACGGTGCGGATGCATTAAGGTTTACACTAGCGGCGATGGAAGCACAGGGCAGGGACATTAAAATGTCCGATAAGCGTGTTGAAGGTTACCGTAATTTTGGTACTAAGCTTTGGAACGCTGCGAAATTCTGCGAAATGAATGAATGCTTTGGTACTGCTGGCGACTTTTCACCGAATGACTGTAAGCTTACCGTCAATAAATGGATTATTGGTGAAGCTGAAAAAGCAGCCTTGAAAGTAACGGAAGCGTTAGAGGCATTCAAATATAATGAAGCGGCATCAGCAGCCTATCATTTTACCTGGGGCACTTTCTGTGATTGGTATATCGAGCTTATAAAAACTCAATTTTATGGCGATGACGAAGCGAGTAAGGATGAAACCCGCAAAGCAGCAGCATGGGTAATGGATCAAATCCTTAAAATTCTTCACCCGTTTATGCCATTTATTACGGAAGATCTTTGGGGGCAGCTTTCAAGAGCCCGAGAAACTGACCTTATTTTAGCCGCATGGCCTACTTATAACGAAAATAATGTTGATCAAGCAGCCGCTGACGAAATGGAATGGGTTATTAGTTTAATATCTGACATTCGCACGGCGCGTTCTGAAATGAATGTTCCGGCGGGGGCAAAGATCAATATGCTGGTTTCCGGTTCAAGTCACGCTACTAATAATGCCATATTAAGACAAAATGGCGTGCTTCAGCGCTTGGCAAGACTAGAAGACATTGATGCCTTGGTAGGGGATGTTCCAAATGGCGCTATTTCCGTTGTTGTCGGTGAGGCAACTTATTATTTGCCGCTTGCGGATGTTATTGACATTGAGGCGGAACAAGCAAGACTAGGTAAAGGTCTTGAAAAACTTGAAAAGGAAATTGCTTCTGTTGCTGGTAGACTAAATAATGAAAACTTTGTTTCCAAAGCACCGGATCATGTCATTGCTGAAAACAAAAAAGGGCTCGAAGAAGCCGAACAAAAGGCAGATAAAATTAAGCAGGCTTTAGAAAGACTTGCTTCTATGATATAAAGGGTATTATGAAATTATTCTGTAAAACTATTGTTATATTTTTAAGTTTATCGGTAACGGCCTTAGCGCAAAATCCGAAATCTTATAAAGTTAATACGCAATATAAAGCTTATTGGGGCGGTTTTACAGTTGCTGAAATAACCAGCCAGACCACTATCAAACCCGGTGAATATGATATTTCTGCAGGATATACCGTTAAAGGTTTAGCCGCTATATTTGGTAAATCAGAAAATACTACCATGGCGCAGGGTATTGTTTCTTCGAGCGGCGAATTTAGACCGGAATTATATGAAAGTAGCGGTAATTTTGGCAAATTAACTTACTACAACCGGGCAACGTTTGATCCTGATACCCTTAAAGTGAAAAGTCACGAGCAAGAACTAAATCTACGCGAAGATACTGAATATATTCCGATCGCTGATGAGGAAAAGTATGGCTTCGATCCGATGACTATTTTTCTTAATATGATGACCAATCAAAATTTTAAAGAAGAGTATAAAAAGCTTTATACCGAACGTCAATTTGGAGGAATATTCGTTTCAGAACAAACGTTTATCTGTAAAGAAGAAAAAATAATAGGTTCTGAAAGACGTTCTGTTTTTGAAGGCGAAGCTGTAGGTTGTGCCATTGACGGAAAACGTTTGTCCGGGCAGCTTAAAAGCACAAAACCAAGAAAGAAAAGAAAAAGAAGCCGTGTCGACGATGATCAGGAAAGCCTATTATGGTTTGGAAAAATGGACGGTTTCGATGCCATGATTCCCGTCTATACTGAGTTTCCAATCGGTTGGGGGAAAGTGCGCATTTATCTTTCTGACTTCAGCGTCGAGCCGATAGCAGAGCCAATTGTTACTGCTGAGAATAAAGCTTTTAATTAAAATCTTCGCTCAGATAGGCCCATCTTTGATGATCGCGGTATTCGTCACCAATTTTAAGATATTTTTTTGAAAAACCTTCATTTGTGAAGCCTGCAGATTTTACCAGCGCAAAGGAAGATTCATTTTCCGGCTGAATATTTACTTCAACGCGGTTAAGGCCAATTTTTAAGAATGCATGACGAAGTACAAGCCAGATTGCTTCTTTCATATAACCTTTACCGCATTCTTTTTCATCTGCATAATAACCGAGACTGCCGGAGCCAAAAGGGTCTAATCTGACGTTGTTTAAATTCACAACACCCACAAAATTACCGCTTTCATTGGCATAAACAAAAAAACCAAGCATTTTCCCCATCTTCATGCGTCTGATATATTGGTCAAAATACTTTGGGTCGTCCGGTATATATACCCATGGTTCATGAAATTCTTTGTTACGGTGGATAAATTCGCAAAATGTTTTTTTATGAAGCTGTGCTGGTAACTGTAGGTGAACTTTTGTGCCTACAGCGATGGTATGACTTACATTAGATTTAAAGGGAACTATTTTCATCAATAAATCATTCCCGTGTCGCTAACGACTAAACTTGTTGTTTGATGGAAATCCATGTGGTGGCATTCGGCCCACTTGACCGCGTTTACCAATCCAGTCAGCCAGGTCCTTTTCTGTGCGGGTTTTGCCGCCGCGCATTTCCCAACTAAGGCCATTATTGCTGTTGAAAGATATAATATCACCAAGCATTCCCCCTTTATATTTTTGCAGTATCGCCCCGCGTCCCCGTGTCATTTGTGGCATTTGATCAACAGGGAATATTAAAAGTTTTCTGTTTTGACCAATTAGGGCAACGTGATCGTCGCCTTCTTCAATCATACGGCTCAGGACGGCTTTATTTTTGCCGTCTTCAATATTCATAACCTGTTTGCCGTTTTTGGTGCTGGCGATAACTTTATCGGCTTCAGCAATAAAGCCTCGCCCAGTTTCAGAAGCTACTATTAACATACTTCCGGGTTTATAAAGTGAGAGCGAAACGATCTCTTCATCATTGCCCAGATCAATCATAAGCCTTACAGGTTCCCCGTGGCCGCGACCACCGGGTAGTTTATCCGCGCCGAGCGTATAAAAGCGGCCATTAGTCGCAAAAAGCAGGACTTTATCAGTGGTTTGGCAGTGGAAGGCGAACCTTTCTTCGTCGCCTTCTTTATATTTTATCTTGTCATCTATGGCCATATGACCTTTCATGGCCCTGATCCAACCCATTTTAGAGCAGATTATTGTTACCGGTTCTTTTTCAATCATCGCTTCAAGGGGAATAATGGTGGCTTCCGGTGCATCGTCAAATTCGCTACGTCTTCTGCCCAGTTCAGTGGTTTTACCGAATCTTTTCTTCAAACCTTTAATGTCGGTTGCGATAGTTTGCCAGCGTAGTTCTTCATTATCCAGAAGTGTTAGTAGCATTTCTTTTTCTTCTATCAGTGAATTATGCTCTGTCTTTAGTTCCATTTCTTCAAGTTTGCGAAGGGAACGTAGTCGCATATTAAGAATAGCATCCGCCTGAACGTCGGTTAATTTAAAGGTATCTATCAGGCATTTTTTGACTTCATCCTCATAGCGGATAATGCGGATCACTTCATCAAGATTTAAAAAGGCAATCAGATAACCGCCGAGAACTTCAAGGCGGTGATCAATTTTCTCTAACCGGTATTTTGAGCGGCGGATGAGCACATCTTGGCGGTGATTAAGAAATGCCTGAAGCACTTCGCGCAAATTCATCACCCGCGGCATTTTACCCCCTTCAAGAACATTCATATTAAGCGAAAATCTGTTTTCAAGGTCGGTCAGCTTATAAAGGCTTTCCATCAGCATTTCAGGTTCAATAGTTCTGTTCTTTGGCTCGATTACAACGCGGATATCTTCGGAGCTTTCATCAAGAACATCGCCGAGGATAGGAAGGCGTTTATTATAAATAAGGTCGGCGATTTTTTCGATCAAACGAGATTTTTGAACTTGATAGGGGATTTCCGTAATTATGATCTGATACATACCCCGCGCACCCGGCTCAACATGCCATTTGGCGCGCATTCTGAAACTTCCGCGTCCTGTAGCGTAGGCTTCGATGATGTTTTCGCGTGGTTCAACAATAGTACCGCCAGTTGGAAAGTCGGGGCCCTGAATAAAGTCCACAAGTTTGGCAATTCCGGCATTGGGTGTTTTTATCAAATGCAGTAGCGCCCCGCATATTTCATCAACATTATGAGGCGGGATACTTGTTGCCATACCAACGGCAATACCCATAGCACCATTGGCGAGCAGGTTAGGGAAGTTTGCCGGCATAACGGTCGGTTCTTCTTCTTCACCGTCATAAGTTTCCCGAAAATCAACGGTTTGCTTATCGATGTCTTCCATCAGCGCCGTGGCAACTTCGGTCATGCGGGCTTCTGTGTAACGCATGGCGGCCGCGTTATCACCGTCAATGTTACCAAAGTTTCCTTGTCCGTCGACAAGTGGATAACGAACGGCAAATTCTTGTGAAAGTCTAACCATGGCGTCATAAACGGACTGGTCACCGTGAGGATGATATTTACCGATTACATCGCCGACAACACGGGCACATTTCTTAAACCCGGTGTCAGGATTAAGCTTAAGTTGGCGCATGGCATAAAGCAAACGACGGTGCACTGGTTTAAGGCCATCTCGAACGTCGGGCAGTGAGCGCGACATAATGGTTGAAAGGGCATATGACAGGTAACGATCGCCAAGAGTATCACCAAGCGGAGCGTTTAAAATGTTATCTTCAGGTATTGCTTTATTCATAAAGCCACTATAACAATCTGCGCGCGGGATTAAAGTCTTAAATTACAGAAAATTTACTCAACGACGGCTTCTACTTCTGCTTTGCCGCGAGAGTTCCTAGCGAGCATTTCGCCCTGCTTTTTTTCTGCCATAAGCTCACGGGCTTTTTCGTATGCCGGATCTTGCCAGAAAATAAGACAACCATTACAGCCGCGACCACAGCATCCTTCAACGCCGAGGCGCGGTGTTTTAAATTTACGGTCTTTATTTGCCGTATCGATACTGTCTTTTAAATTATCACGAAGTTCAAAGTAGCGTTTTTCAGAGCCTTTACCCTGCTCAATTTTACTGGCTTCTTTATCAAATTTAAGTCTGTCCCATTCCTGTTTAGTGAGGGGGCGTTCTTTACGGACCACGGACATTTCCGGAAATGCTTTAATAAGATCTTCACTTTCCAGTTCAAACAAAGCAAAAGGAATGCGCACTAGTGGTTTTTGACCAGCATTAACAACCGTTGTTACTTCGCCCTTATTAATGTCATCAAATTCATATATACGCAGGAACATGGTTTCGCGGCTGATGGGTGAGATAAACTCAAGCACATCGCCAGCTTCAATTTTATTTTTTGGTTCAAAAATAAAGGCGTTTTCTTCAACCTTTGAAATTAAACCGGCAAATTCCCATTCGGCCATGGTTGAAGTATTTTCAAAATTATGGGAATGGTTGGTGAGGCGGCCTTCATGGAAAGCGAGGGTGTAACCACGGCCCTGAACTGTATCAAGTTCTTCCATATATTTTTTAGGGCTCCAACCTTCAGGATCAGCGTAATAATCATCGATGGCCATGCGGTAGGCGCGGGCGACAAGGGCGACGTAATACTGGCTTTTATTTCTGCCTTCTACTTTTAAACTGTCGACGCCGAGCTTTAGATATTCATCAAGCTTAGGCATAAGGCAAAGATCTTTAGAATTTAGAATATATGAGCCGCGCTCATCTTCCTCGATCGGCATAAGTTCGCCTTCGCGGACACCTTCTTCGAGTAGGAACTCAAACATGTCGCGGGTATGTTCATTAAGTTCTAGATCCTGAATAGTCCCGTCTTTAAGACGCATATGAACTTTATAATTCCAGCGGCAACTGTTTGAGCAGTTTCCCTGATTAGCACCACGTTCAGACATAAAGTTTGAAAGCATGCAGCGTCCAGAATATGTCATACACATTGCGCCGTGAACGAAGGCTTCCAGTTTAATATCGGGACATTTTTCGCGGATTTCGGTGAGTTCTGCGAATGAAACTTCACGGGCAAGAACGCAGAGCTTCGCGCCTTGGTCTTGCCAAAATTTCACACTAAGCCATGAACAGATATTGGCCTGTGTTGATATATGCAGCTCCAGATCAGGGGCGTTTTCTTTTACATATTGAAAAACACCGGGGTCAGCTATGATAACACCGTCTGGTTTTACTTTACGGACTGTTTCAACATATTTTTCAAGTTTTGGCACATCTTTATTATGTGAAAACAGATTAAGGGTAAGATAGACACGCTTGTTATGCTTATGGGCAAATTCAATGCCTTCAACCACATCTTCAAGACTAAAATCAGACTTAGTGCGCAGTGACATATCTGGCGTGCCAAGATAAATAGCATCCGCACCATAAAGTACAGCCATTTTAAGCTTCTGCAGATTGCCTGCAGGCATAAGGAGTTCTGATTTTTTTGGTCTAATCGAGTTGGCTGGTCGAATATTCATCTGATTTCCATGTTTACTATTTAATGGCGTTTATATACTGGAATTTAAATTAAATGTCTAAACAATATAATCTTTAAGCATTCGTCTTGCTTGCGGAATTTTTTTGCCAAAAGGCGCAAGCATATGACGGTCCATGAAAAATTCAGTTAAACTGATCCCTTGTTCCACATCCTTGAGCGTCACATTATCAGTACTTCCCGTCAAAAATTCAGGCAGTTTAAGCATTTTATCATGATATGGCTCACCTGCCAAACGACTAACCGCACGGCCCGATTTTGGCGATACATAGATCAGCTCTTCTGTTGCGCCCGTTGAAGCGCAACTCCCCAGTTGAAGAGCAAAACCTAGCTCTGAAAGAAGTCCTAACTCCCAGCGCACCAAAAGCGGTCCCCAACTGATTGCATCATCCTCGGATATTTCAAGAGTGTCGAGAAAGGCAAGAAAGCCATCGAGCAGTGATGCATGAGGTTCATTTTCCGCCATTGAAAGACAAAGTAGGCTCGAGCAACTAGTAAGCGCAGCCAGTTTCGGTGGACTATATAGAAAGGTTACTGCACGGGCATTTTTAAGTTCAACGCTATATGTTCCAAGATGTGTTTCAAGTCGTCCGCGCCACCGCACACTTACTTCATTACCTGGTTGAATATTGCCGCGCTGGCGTCTTCCAAGTCCGCCTTTTACTATGCCGGCATGGCGGCCATGATCCCGGGTTAATACTTCCAAAATAGCATCAAATTCGCCGTATTTACGTGAGCTGAGAACTACTCCTTCATCACGCCATTCCATACCTGATCCTTATAGGTTTTAATTTAATCCATCATAATGCAGTGCTGCTAAAAATGTAAGCAGCAAAATTATCAGTTGGCAAACGTTATTAATAATATGTTAAGCATAAATGAATAGATTATTCGAGCAATTGTTAACAATAATTAGAACAGAATCAGGGTACAATAACATGTTGCATGTAAAAAAGAATTTCTTGACTGCTATTATAGAAGCAACGCCGAATGCCATTTATCTTAAAGATGAAGATGGCAAATATATTATGATTAATGAAAATGGTGCAAAATCAGTAGGCAAAACTGTAGCAGATTTTATTGGCAAGGATGACACGGAAATTTTCTCTGAAGATGTGGGAAAGTGTGTAATGGAACTTGATCGGAAAGTTTTTGAGGGCCAAAGCCATAGCGGAGAAGAAAAAGTAGAAGATGGTCAGGTATTCATCAGCCATAAATTTTTAATCGAGGACGAAGAAGGCGGCGGGAAAGCATTAGCTGGAATATCGACCGATATTACAGCATTAAAAAATACCGAGAAAGAATTATCGGAAGCTATGCGAAAAGCCGAAGAGGCTAGCGAGCATAAAAGCGTATTTTTGCAGAATGTAAGCCATGAACTTAGAACGCCACTTAATGCCATTATTGGTTTTTCAAGTATTTTATCTGGCGAAGGCGGAATTACGCCGGGCAAAATGGATGATAACTTCGTTGAATATGCAAAATTAATTAATTCAAGTGGTGTTCACTTGCTGGCGATTATTAATGACCTTATGGATCTTTCAAAAGTTGAAGCAGGTGAGCAGGAATTTGACGAAGAAGAGATTGACGTGAAATATGAAGTACAGTCCTGTATTCAAACACTACGAAATATGGCGAGCGAACATAATATTCTAATTCACGAAGACTTTCCAGATCCGGATATCACTCTTAAAGGTGATGAGAGAACTTTGCGCCAGCTTATCTATAATTTGCTATCAAACGCCGTAAAATATTCAACGGATGATAGTGAGGTGACGGTTAAGTTAAGGGTGAGAAACAGTGGCGGACTTGATATATCAATCATTGATAACGGCATCGGCATGTCCGAGGATGACCTTAAGACAGCAATGATCCCGTTTAGACGTGCTGCTCAGGTAAAAAATTCTGATATCACTGGAACTGGGCTAGGGCTTCCTCTTGTTGATGCTTATTTGAAAATGTTCCAAGGACAACTTGAGATTAAAAGTGAAAAGGGCAAGGGAACAACCGCCATATTACATTTCCCGCCCGAAAGAACGCTTTAAATTGTTACTGATCTAGTGCTGGTGCTACTCGTTTAAGATATAGTTTTTCAGCAAAATCCAGTTTTTCTGTAATTACCCCCGATTTTGCTTCTCGATCATCACCAAAAACCATCCAGTTATCGGACTTTCCATTGTATGTTGGCCACTCGGGAAGACCTACACCATTAGGGTTTCCAGTACTGGCAAAGTTGAAGTAATATTGCTGCATTTCGTTTGCTAATGCTTTCATCGCCGTGCTGTCCTTATCGGTAACTCTGAAAAGAAAAGCACTGCCTTTGCCGTGGGATGTGCCCGGCGAGGTGCTCTTTTCTTCTTCTTCAACGAAATCCGTATAATAAAGCCACGCATTTGATTGTTTGTTTTTCATATTATCAGCAAGTAACCGTGCTGATAATACATATCGTTTATCGCCCCACATACGCATCAACCAATCGCTCTGTGTGTCATCTTTGTAAAGCGCACGTGCTTCGGTTAAATCATTGCCTAATTCTTGCTCGTATTCAGATGGACCCGTTGGACCTAACCCACCCATTGATGAACCATCAAAGCTGTTTCCACCGCTCATGTAGGCGATATCAAGCTGCTCGCCGCGGATGAAACGAATGCCGGGTTCTTCCTCTATGGAATTTCCATCAACGATTGGGACATGGAAAGTCGTAACCGTATTCGCCAGTTCTGTACCATCTAACTGGTAGAGTAGTTCTGATGTTTGTGGTTCTGAAGTTAATTTTGCTATGAGGTTACGAGCATGATTTTCAGCATTAATGGCGTTGAGTGGCGCGGTGTTCGGTGCTTTATTGCTTCTGAGCAGGGGCCATGCAGCATATCCGCTTTGGGCGATGGCGCGACCAAACAGACCCTCCGCTTTGTCATTACTGGCTAGCAGATTGACCATCATACCACCGGCAGAATAGCCAAAAATTGTTACGTTGTCCGGGTCACCACCAAAGGAGGCGATATTAGACTTGACCCATTTCAATGCGTGAATTGCATCTAGCAATCCCGGATTAGCAGGAAGGTCGACTAGTGCATCATGAGCAAAGAAACCGAGGGCCCCAAGCCTGTATTTTATTGATACGACAACCGCACCCTTTTTGGCGAATACTTCACCGGGTATATTCCCCGATCCAGTACGAAATCCGCCACCGTGTATAAAAAGCATGACGGGGCGCTTTCCGCTATCAATCGCCGGTGTCCAGACATTTAAAGTAAGGCAGTCCTCACTCATATCAGGTGCGGGTCTGTCGGGTCTAACCGGTTGAAGACAAAGGGGGCCAAAGTTTGAAGCGTCAAATTGACCATCGTGCCGGGCGATAGCTTGCGGCGCATGCCAGCGTAGCGGACCGATTGGAGGGGCGGCGTAGGGGATGCCTTTAAAGCTATGAATAGTGTTTTCGGTCGAGCCTTTTATTTTGCCCTGTTCCAGTTCTACTATTTGCGAAAACGCACTAGTAAGCGACAGAAGAAAAGTAAATATTATTGATGTAAATAAAAATTTCATGGCTATACCCCTTGTTGAGGTATGTTACCGCAAAATGTCAGTAGTGTCTATGAATTGAACTGTGGTGAGCTTAATACTGGCGCAGCAGTCCCACGAGACGTCCTTGAATACGCACGCGGTTTGCGGGGTAGACCTGGGTATCGAAATCACGGTTTGATGGTTCAAGCGCTACATCTGGGCCGCGTTTTTGTAAGGTTTTAAGGGTTGCTTCTTCTTCATCGACAAGTGCAACGACGATTGAGCCGCTATTTGCGCTATCGCAGCGCTCGATAACTACGCGGTCACCGTCAAGGATGCCCGCTTCGAGCATACTATCGCCGTCCACATCAAGGGCATAATAACTTCCCGCACCAAGCATATGGGCCGGGACACCAATATTTTCATATTGTTCCAGTGCTTCAATAGGAGTACCGGCAGCGATTTTGCCGTGAAGGGGAATTTCAACTGTGTTTGGTTCCGCGTCGTGAGGGCGACCACCAAATTCCGGCTTAAAGATATTACCACCGCTTGCATCTTCGTCTTCGGGTAATTTTATAACCTCAAGTGCGCGGGCGCGGTTGGGCAGGCGGCGGATGAAACCGCGTTCTTCAAGGGCATTGATTAATCTGTGAATGCCTGATTTTGATTTAAGCTCCAATGCAACCTTCATTTCTTCAAACGAAGGGGCAACACCATCTTCTTGTAATCTCTCATGGATTAGCATCAGTAATGTATGTTGTTTCTTGGTTAGCATAGAAATCTCCCTCATATACACATATTAAGCCTTATATGTTCTTTTATGTTCTATTTTTATTCCCCTGTCAAGAACAAAAATTATTAGGGTTCAATTATGAATATTTTGACCAGATCACCGGCATCTGCGGGCGGTGCATCAACATCACGAACAATAAGACAGTTCGATCTAGCCAGTGTTTTAAGGTTGGCGCTGCTTTGGGTCAGAGTGGAATTTACGTATTTTTCGCCGCGTTCATTTTCATGATAAAAGGCGCGCATATAATTAAGCCGCGCCCCGCCGGCTCTAACATCATGTTCAAGGCGGGCATGGCTTGACGGGAAACCACTTTGATCTTGTCCCTGCATTTTATACATAGCAGGCAGCATAAAATTGGCAAAACATACATAGGCACTTGATGGGTTACCCGGCATACCGAAATAAGGGATGCCATTAAAGTTGCCATAAACAATCGGCTTGCCCGGCTGCATGGCTACTTTCCAGAAATCGACTTTTAAGCCAGCTTCTTTAAGCACATTCTGAATAATATCATAATCACCAACTGATACGCCGCCAATGCTAACGAAAATATCAACATCTTTAACGAGGGCGATTTTTGCTTTGACGTCTTCTTCTGTATCCTGAGCTGTGCCCAAATTTATTGGAATACCGCCATGTTCTTTTACCAGTGCCATAAAAAGTGGTACATTTGAATTAACGATTTTGTCGGGACCAATTTCTGATCCGACCTCAAGCAGTTCATCGCCGGTTGAAAGAATCGCCACTTTTGGTTGTCTGAAAACGCTAAACTCTGCGACATTTCCAGCTGCGAGCAGGGCAATATGACGTGCGTCAATTTTTGTATGCGCCTCAACTAGACATTCGCCGTCCATAAAATCACTACCGGCATCGCGAATGTTGCTGCCGATGGCTTTACAGTCATTGATAATCAGATTGTTACCATCCCGATCTACATTTTCTTGGATAACGACAGTATCTGCACCGTCCACCATTGGTGCACCAGTGAAAATTCGCACAGCCTGTCCTGTTTTTAAGGTTCCGGCGTATGATAGGCCCGCCTGAGATTCGCCGACAACTTCAAGTGTCTGATCAATATCAGCAAATTTTACCGCATAACCGTCCATTGCTGATGCAGCAAAGGGCGGCTGGGTTAGGTTTGAATTTATATCCCCCGCAGTTATTCGGCCAAGGGCATCGTGAATGCTGATTGTTTCATTGTCTAGTTGATCTACTGAGTTTAAGACACGCTCTAAGGCATCATATACGGGGAGGAGGCTCATTATTAATTATTCCGCTTCATAAGTTCCTGATTTACCGCCTGATTTATGGGTGAGGCGCACATCTGTGATCCTCATTGCCTTATCAACGGCTTTACACATGTCATATATGGCAAGTCCGGCCACCGATACGGCGGCGAGCGCTTCCATTTCAATGCCGGTGCGGCCATAAAGACTCGCTGTGGCAGTGATATCAACACAACTATCCGCCGCGTTGCTTGTCAGGTCCACCTGAACATTTTGAATAGGCAGTGGATGACAAAGCGGGATCAGATCAGCCG
>JABJKT010000176.1 GCA_018660225.1 Kordiimonadaceae bacterium | reverse complement strand
CTATTTAGACGGTCAAATGCTTCTTGGGCTTGCCCGTGCTGAATTTCATAGAGAGCAATATTATATTCTACCCTTGGGTTTGTAGGTTCTGTTTTAGCAGCCTCTTCAAATAAAGCTTTTGCTTTATCAGATACATTACCCTGATTAAACTCAGTGAGCGTTTCACCATAAGAGAGTAGCAAATCAATATTACCGGGCTTCTCATCAAGTCGTTCTTCAAATAATGTCACTGCCCTTTGTGGCTGCCCCAGAGCGACGTAAGAACGACCAAGTAATATCCATCCACTAATGTCATCAGGGTTTTGATTTAACTTTGCTTCAAGGCGCGCAGTTACACTGCTCATTGACATTTGGTCTGCTGTAGGCTGCGGTTTTCTTGACATAGGTCCCGTCCAGACAGGGTCACCTAACGTATCATAATCAATTGGCTTATTGTTCATGGCTGACGAAATATTTTGCGATTGATCAATAAAATAATAATTTAAACCTGCCGGGAAAGCGAAGGCGCTGAGTACCAAAAGTGATATAATTTTTTTCCAGTATTTCGCTTCTGCTGTTCGGGGCCATAACGCATATATAATTATAGCTGAACTAACCGTTGATGCTGCGATAAGGATGAGCCAATTCATATCATTATTCCTTTATAGCCAAAAGCAGTGGGTTTATATGATTTTCAATATCTTCTCTAATTAAACGACCTGATTTGTGAAAGAGAACTTGTCCAGCATCATTTATTACATAAGTTTGGGGGATGCTGTTGATACCCCAGGTCGGCCCTAATTCACCCATCGCATCAATAGCGGTAAGTAAATAAGGACTTCCCTGAGCCTTGAGAAAATCTTTTGCAAGATCGGGATTATCCTGAAAATCAATCCCCAGAATATCAATCCCTCTCTCGGCCAAGTCCATTAAAAAAGGATGCTCGACCTTGCAGGGCCCACACCAAGATGCAAAGAAATTTATCACATGTATCCCCTGATAACTTAAATCTTTCTGGCTGATCATGATACCGTCAACGTCAAGTGATGGCAGATTAAATTCGGGAATATTTGAAATTGAATTTGCTGAGACAGAAAGATTATCATGAGCGGTCCATATCCATGTTATCTGGATACAAAATATCAAAAGGGCAATTAGTATTAAATATTTTTTCATTCGGTTTTTTCTATAAAATTTCCGCGTTTATAAAAAATATACTGACCTAACCTCGTTACATTTGAGTTTACTATTACATATAATTTTAATCATTAATAAGATTTTGTTTTGATCTCGTTGTTATAATCTTTTCATCATTGCGTAAAACCAACCACATAAATTGGTTTAATTCATGATTGTGTCATAAATTGGTCACTTTTATATCGCAGTGTATCTAGGTAGTTTGTTTCTTAAGTGCTTATGTTTAATATGTAAAATAATAAAGTAAGAAGCAAATTTATGGCGGAATTTATTCAATCAGAATGGTTTATATACGGAGTGCTGATCGTCAGCATTATGAGCGTTTATTACCTGACAAAAACCAAAAGAGAAAGAGGTAATAAAAGGCGTCAACAAGATGAGTTTAGCGCAGGTCTTATTGAACCACCATCGCTTCATCCTGTAATTGATCCTAACAAATGCCTAGGCTGTGCTTCATGCGTAACAGCTTGCCCTGAAGGCAATGTGCTTGGGGTAATAAATGGCAAAGCCGAACTTATTGCGCCGACCCACTGCATTGGCCATGGGGCATGCCAGAAAGACATGATTTTTTTTGAAAGATTGTTGTCATTCATGAATTGCCAGTAAGCTTCGGTTGTTAAGGCGAAACCTTGAGGCACATTTACTTGCAAACTGGATAAATGTTTAATCATCTCGCCGAGTGACGCATTTTTACCGCCAACTAGCGGAATATCCTTGAGCTCTATTTCTTTAAAATCTTTGGTAAAAATCACATCATTCATAATTATCCATCCTAACCACGAACCCGATTTAATCGGTAACGTGCATATAAAACATCACAGTATCATGTTATTTTTCCCTGAGTTTTGTAGAGTGTATATCAATCAACTGAATTGGTCAAAATGACAAACTGCGAATGTCTGCTTTGGGTCGGAAGCAAACACTCAGAGGGGGCTACAATCGCTGAAAATAATGGAGCGCTGACTTGTCCTCTGCAAAATCTGTTTCGAGGGATTTGTGCATCTTTTATGTATAATATTTATCGTCAAGAGCAAAATTAAGCCTATAAAAACCAGTAATGAATAGTATTGTTAGTCTCAGGTGTCAGGAAATTAGTTAGAGGGTTGTTCCGATGCGGGCTCTTCTTCCGGTAATTCTTCACCGCGAATTTTAGCAAGCAATTCTTCCGCTCTGCGTTGTGATCTTGTGCTAAAGCTAATTGTGTTCCGTTTTGTCTTTATCATGACGG
>JABJKT010000175.1 GCA_018660225.1 Kordiimonadaceae bacterium | reverse complement strand
TTTATAATCAATGATACTTAAACTACCATCTGAAAACTGATCAATGCGGTCTGCTTTGGCGTTTAAGCTAAATGTTCCGCCCGGCAGTTTTAAATCAATTTTTCCAATGGTTTCGGTGGCTAGTGTTTTTATGTTATTTCTACGTTCTTTTTCCTGCTCAATAAACCATTTGGCAATCTGTTTAAACCTTGGCCACCAGAACGCGCGCACCGTTGGTTTATCAATTTTATCTGCAAAATAATTATTGCCAATTTTAATGAGTTGCTCATAGGCATCATCTGGCAAATGATCCTTATAATGGCTCATGAAATCTTCCAAGATATCATGAATGATATTACCTTTATCAAGTGCACTTGGATCTTGGTCTAATTCATCAAGCGATTTTAGCCGGAGTATTTTATTTGCGTATAAACTATAAGGGTCTTGCGTCCACATTTGAATACGGGTAACCGATAAATCGCGGGGACGCGCGCTAACGGGTGGTGTTGGCGCTGGTGGCGCGATTTCAATGAACTTTTCTGGCGTATCAAGCTTTTCAAACCATCTAAGCCATTGATGGCTATCCTCAACATGTTCCCGGTCACCGATAATCGCGTGAAGACGGCTAAGCCAGCGGGATTTCACTGCTCGCGCACTATCCCTTTTTTCTGACCGCGTAATAACGACATTTTCAGCGGATGCCGTCTGTACAAAATCGTGAGCACTTAAGCCTATTTTTTGCTCTAAATCAGGCAAACCAAACGTACGTCGCATCGGTCGGCTCATCCACGGATCAGCGGATTGCTCGGGGGGCCAGCTTCCTTCATTTAAACCCGATAGTATCATCAGATCAGCATGCTGAAGCCGCGCTTCCAGGGGGCCCCAGATATTAAGCCTAGGGTGTTGTCCGTATTTTGTGCGAACCGTTACTGTGCTCATGAATTGGTCAAATAGGGCCGGATATTGATCCGCTGTCATATCCCGCAAATAAGGTGCTGCAGATTGCAAATCTTCAACCAGTCTAGCGGCCGCCTCACCAGCATCGCCTTTCCATAATACACTTGCGCCATCCTTTTCATCGGTCGCGGCGAGTTTCTCAGCAAGGGTAATATGTTCAAGCAGTAATTCTGCAAATGTTACATCAGGTTTATTAAATAACGCCTCAAGCGGCATAATCGCGTCAGAAATATTTTCCCACCACTTTAATAGCGCGTCATCTTTTTGCGTTGCATGGTTTAGTAGTTTAGTTATTCCGTCTGCCCCTGGCGCAGGCCTAGGGCCACGTAAATAAAACCGCTCTAGTTTTCTGACATATTCTCTAAAAGTTCCAACCTTGATACCGCCGCTCATAAAGGGGTGTTTTAGGGCACTCATTAACGGGATTGGTGCCATTTTCTCGGCGACCATTAAGGCAATTAATCGCAAATAAATTCCCGGCGTCATATTAAATAGCGGCGTACCGGCACTATCATCAATTTCGATATCCCAGCGTTTTAATTCCCCCGCAACTTGACGCGCGAGCATCCGGTCTGGCGTTACGAGCGCGGCTGTTTTACCGGGATGATTTAATTGTTCGCGCATCATCAGGGCGATTACCCCCGCCTCTTCACGTATGCCCGGCGTGACGATCTGACGGACGCCGCTTAAAGCAACACTCGGATCAAGTTTTAAATCACGCCATAAATGGGTCGTATCAGCAGGGCGCATGATCTCACGGAATATTTTTGTCTTTAAATGTTCCGTGTCATATTCTTTTGACCAGTTTATAACTTCACTACGGTCCGCCCCCACGACATCTAATAAATGCTTCATTGTTGCTTGCGGATGGGTGTTGTCTATCGCCGCCCAGCTTTCATCATCAAGACCTATATCAATGCCGGGTAAGATAATCATACCTTGTGGCAGGCGCGCGATCACCGCAAGGAGTGCTGAGGTTGCCTTCACCGAGCCCGTGGAACCCGCTGCGATAATGGGGTGGCCCGGTGGTTGCGTCAACCATTTTTCCCGCAGCCCCATCAACAAATTATTTCGCCGTAACGCAGCGTCCATATATCCGGTACTGCCAAGAATATCCGGCCAATGTTCGGTTAATATCTTTAAAAATTCAATGGTTTGTTGCCAATGTATTGCATATTCGTCGGGAACTATATTTTCAAGCTCATCAAATTCAAGTCCCTCTGTCTGCACCTGATCAAGTAAATGCCCGAGTGCTTCACCAAGCACAGCGCATCCTGCGCTTTGCGGCGGATCTTCTTTTCTTTCCACATACCAAGAGCGAACGATATTCATCAGTATCATTTGTCTAACATAGGGCGGCACGGCTGGCTTGACGGAAAGATCATCATAAAGAGCGCCGGCCCCCATAATAAGTCCATCTTCATCCACATCGCCTATTGGCTGCATGTTGGGTAAAATAGTCGACTTTCCATCACTGAGGCGTAAAAAAGCGTCCCGAAGCGAACGGACGGCCCGGCGATTAGGAAGAAGGATCAGAACTTCACTTAGGGCAAGCGGGTCTTGGCCATAGCGTTCCATCACCCCTTCGGCCAATTGATCAACAAAGGATAAATGAGCAGGAATATTATAAATTTCAGGATCTTTACCAAGGCGTCTTGGCATTATTCCCCCTTCAAAAGTTTCTCCGTATTCTTGACGGACTCTGGTGTGCCCACATGATACCATAATCCCTCATGAAGCAAACCAAATAATCGTCCTTCGCTGGCTACTTTCCTAAATATATGTCTTAACGAAAATGGCGCGTCCGGTGTACCGTTGAAACATTCAGGGCGGATGATTAAAATCCCGCCATACATATAATCACTTGTGGCATCGTCACCGCGAAACTTAAGACGGCCATCATCATTCATCTGGAAATCGCCTTCCCCGTCATGACCGTGCGCTAAATCCCTTTTAATCACCAGCATAAGGATATCCATATCCTCATGCCAAGTAGTTGCCAGTCTGCTTAATGCGTCATGATCCGAATTGGTCCAGATCATATCACTATTGAGGATGTAAAATGGTTGTTCCCCCAAAAGCGGAAGGGCTTTTTTAACACCGCCACCGCTATCAAGAAGTTTATCACTTTCATCTGACAATATAATTTCCGGGCGCCAGTCGATGCGGTTTTCAACGAATTGCTCAATCTGCTCCGGATAATGATGTTTATTAATCACGGCTTTTTTAATGCCAGCTTCTGCAAGCGCGCTAAGGGTTCGCTCCAACAATTCTTTACCCGCTATTTTCAAAAGCGGTTTAGGTGTCAGGTCCGTTAAGGGCTTCATTCTTTTGCCAAGGCCTGCGGCAAGTATCATAGCATTAAGCGGTGAAAGTGGTTTTGCTTTAAGAGTAACATTGCGCTCGTCAGGTGTTTCCTTATCCAGCCATTTTTTTAATTCACTTAACGAAGGATGCTCAAGGCACCGTTCCAGCAATCCCCAAACCCGGGGAATAAGTTTTAAATAATTATCCTTGCCGTCCCTTAAGTATAACCGCGCAAAAATACCAATTATTTTGATATTACGCTGTGCACCCAGTACGGCGTAATGTTCATTGAATATGTGTCTGTCACGGCCAAGTTCATCGGCAAAATATCGAACCATAATTTCTTCAGTGCGCGGGTCAACATCGCGCCGCGCATCTTGAAGAAGCGAGACCAGATCATAAGCACTATGGCCGATGACGGCATCCTGAAAATCAATCTGCCCTACATCACCATTTTCCAGTAAGAGAAGGTTTTCCGCATGATAGTCTCTCAGTACAAGACATTCTCGCGCATCCGATACATTACTTAATACCGCTTTGAAAACATTGATAAATTCCTGCCTTTTTAAAGCGCTAAGCCGAACGCCAGAATAAGCCGGATAGTACCAATCGCTAAAGAGTGATATTTCGGATATCAACAAATCCATGTCAAAATCGGGAACCCTGTAATTATCCGTTGTATATTTAATGGTTTCAATGGGCGGCTGCTGATTTATTTTAAGTAGCTCATCAACCGCGCTCCGATAAAGCTCAAGCTCTTTTTCAGGCTCATCTTCCAGCACTTTTTTAAATAGATCATCGCCGAGGTCTTCTAATAACAGAAAACCTCTACTAAAATCACTGGCATAAATTATCGGCGCATGAAGTCCTATTTGCTGTAAATGCTCTGCGATAGCAACGAACGGCTTTGTATCTTCAAACTCGGTCGGTGCGTCCATCAGCACGGCTTTTTTATCATCAAGTGTAATGCGGTCATAACGCCTGAATGAAGCATCGCCAGCAAGTGCTGTTATAGTGGCCCCAGCCCAACCAACACTTTCAAGAAAGTAAGTTATTTGTTCAGATCTGGTCATATTAATCTTCAAGTTCCTTCAGCCGATCATTCCAATAATCATCGCCTTCGAAGATGATATTTCTTGCACCTTCCTTTTCAGACATTGAAAGAGAAACGCTCAAATGTCCATCCGGTAGATGGCCCGCCATACGGTCAGGCCATTCTATCAGCGATATGGCCGTATCGAAGCCATCTTCAATGCCAAGCTCATAGACATCTTGCGGCTTTTCCAACCGGTATAGATCCATATGCCAAACGGCAGGCATCGTTAGGTCATCAACGGAGGGTTCATAAATTTGCAACAAATTAAACGTCGGGCTTGGCACATCTTCACGGTAGCCAATGGCGTGAATAATTGCCCGGCAGAATTCTGTTTTTCCTGAGCCTAATCCCCCCTCAAACGCAAGGATATCGCCGGTTTTTAAGGTGGATGCTAGCCGTCCTGCCAAACGGCGGCTTGCCGATAAATCATCAAGGTAAAATACTTTTATGGTCATATGGGTAACTGGTTTATTTCTACTAAATTGTCTGGTGATGATAATTCAACAGAAATAGGGATTTTTTTAGGCAGTTTACAAGTCATCTCAGTCCCTACCCCAAGTGAGCTTTCCACTATGACTTTGCCACCATGTTTTTCGATGAATATTTTAACCAGTGAAAGGCCAAGTCCTGTACCTTTGCCTTTTGGGACATTTGAGCCAGTATAAAACTTATCAAAAATATCTTCAAATTCATCTGGTTCAATGCCGATACCATCATCTTCAATGCTAATGAAATAATTTTCATCATCATGCCAGGTTTTGATGGAAATATTACCTGAATCTTTGGTGAATTTGATGGCATTACTCAGCAAGTTTGATATGGAATGCTGTAATCTTCGTTCATCACCATTTACTTTTTCAAGACTAGTTTCATAGTCCACGTCAAGATGGATTGATTTCTGCTTCACTCTTTCGTCCAGCTTTGTCACTACTCCATCAATAAGTTCCTTGAGATTGAAATCAGATACTTCGATGGAAAGCCCGCCTGCCTCAATCACAGAAAGGTCAAGAATATCGTTTATCAAATCAAGTAAATAACCGGATGCACTTAATATATTACGCATATATTGATGCTGTTCATCATTGAGCGGGCCTTGATACTCTTTTTCAAGCAGCTCGGCAAAACCAAGAACACTGTTTAGCGGATTTCTAAGCTCATATGACATATGGGCAAGGAAGTCGGTTTTAATATTGTGCGCTTCTTCTAGTGCCTCATTATGTTTACGAAGTGAATATTCAACCCGGTAACTATCGGTTACATCAATAAAGATAACAAGCACCGCCCCGTCGGGGAGCGGCACCAATGAATAATTAATGACCTTCTCATTTTTAAGTTCAAACTGGCCTGATGAAGCTTCTTTCTTAACTTCACCACCAACAATTAATTCTTTAAAGTCTTCAATTGCGTCGCCTTTATCAAATAATACACTGCAACGATTTAACACATCAATGACATGTGGATTTGGCCTTAGGAATTCTTCTGATATTTCCCAAATGTTGATAAAACCATCGTTAAAGAGCTTAAGTCTTCCGTCCACTCCAAACACCGCAATCCCTTCATGGAGATTATCCAGAGTTTCCCGCTGAACGGCGATCAGCGTATTATAAGAACTTTCAAGGGCGAAGTAATCGGTAACATCTTCATAAAATATCAGCATGCCGCCAAGTGGGTGATGCTGCATAACGACCCGTAACGTTTTGCCTTCCGGCAAATGAAGCATGGTTTCAACAGGGTCAATAACTTCCGTGTAGGCTTCAAGCTGCCTTTTCTTCCATTCCGGGAAATTTGCTTGCTCAGGAAGTTTCCTGGCTTCACGTAGTGCTTCAAGTATTTCCCCGTAATGAGGATGGCTAAATAACAGACTATCCGGAAGTCCCCATAGGCGCGTATAGGCTTTATTATAATATTCAAGACGCATATTACTGTCAAAAATAGCAACGGCTGACGAGAATTTATCAAGTGTTTCAGCGTAAGATTCCGTGTGATCGGCAAGACTGCCCCTCGCTTCTTCAAGTTCAGTAATATCCTGCGCATAACCAAGAATAGCTTCTTTTTGGTCATCAATTTGATAGGAAATGTTGTGAAAATCCATAGAACGGCGTTCACCGTTAATGACGACAAAATGACTTTCCGAACTAGCTTCACCGCTCAAACTGACATTTTCCGACATGCTTTTTAAACTGACCCCGAGCGTGTTGATGGCCAGTTCCAGATTATTTTCAACTACATTGTTGTAATTTTTGCCGTCCACGGCCTCCACATAAGCTCTATTGACCCATTGAATATTAAGGTCTTCCCCCCTAATCCATATAGGGAAAGTCGCTTTATTGAGGGCGTTCTCAAGGAGAATTGCACGCTCGCTGGTTTCTTGCGATTCCAGTGTTTGATAGCGGCTAACTTTTTCTTCAACCGTATTATCCTTAATCCAAACGACGTAACATTTTTCCCCGAGACCTGAAACAGTGACACTGTCGCCGGATATTAACAAATGCATATTAAACTGGTTGAGATCAATGGTGAGTGTAAAATCCACCCCATTTAACAGTAAATCATTGAGATTAGCTTCAAACTTTGCCTGATCAACAAGAGAAAATCTTGATTTTAGGTCTTCAATATTTTCCGGCACGGTCTCATCTTCAAAACGGATATCAATAGCAGAATTTAAAATGAGCTCCTTGTTGGAATTCCAAACAAAGAAGCTATCTTGTTTTTGGGTGATTATATTCTTCAGATATTCTTCATTACTTTTAGAAGATATTATCTTTCTTGATAATTTTAGTCTTTCCCATGCCATAAAGGAAATGAGAAAAATTGCTATTATAAAGAAAATTACCAGAGCAACCATAAACTGGTTATTACGCTCAGATCCAAAATCTATACCGGCAATAATATCTGCATACGCATGAACATTCGAAAGCCAGAATGACAAGAATACAATAATTACTATGTTTAATTTTGAGCGAATGTTACTTGCCCCTTCAAACAAATTTCAAAAAACACTTTTCATTTTTTAAAATAACCCCTTTAAAGGCAAAAGAAAAGCCCGTTCATAATTGATTAACCATGAACGGGCTTTTTAAAACACTATATTAAACTATTTCTAGTAGCGATAATGATCCGGCTTAAAGGGACCTTCAGGTTTAATGCCGATATATTCCGCCTGCTCATCACTTAACTTGGTGAGCTTAACGCCCAGTTTATCCAAATGAAGTGAGGCTACTTTTTCGTCCAGATGTTTTGGAAGCACATAAACTTTATTATCATAATTGTCATGATTAATGAAAAGTTCCATTTGTGCAAGCACCTGATTTGTAAATGAAGCACTCATCACGAAACTTGGATGACCAGTGGCACAGCCCAGATTAACCAGACGACCTTTAGCAAGAACGATTAGACGTTTGCCATCAGGGAAAATAACTTCGTCAACTTGTGGCTTCACTTCTTCCCAAGGGTAATTTTCAAGAGCGGCGATTTGAATTTCTGAATCGAAATGACCAATGTTACAAACAATCGCGCGGTCTTTCATTTCCCGCATATGGTCAATGGTTATAATATCAAAGTTACCTGTACATGTTACAAACAGATCGCCTTGTGAAGCGGCTTCTTCCATTGTGACAACTTCGTAACCTTCCATTGCTGCCTGAAGGGCGCAAATAGGATCAATTTCAGTAACAAGCACTCTTGCGCCTTGGCCACGAAGCGAAGCGGCAGAACCTTTACCAACATCCCCAAAACCACCAACCACACAAACCTTACCGGCCAGCATAACGTCAGTCGCACGTTTGATACCGTCCACAAGACTTTCACGGCAACCATAAAGATTATCAAATTTCGATTTGGTCACACTGTCGTTTACGTTAATGGCAGGAACCGTTAGACGGCCTTCTTTTTCCATTTGATAAAGTCGTAATACGCCTGTTGTTGTTTCTTCTGAAATTCCGCGAATATCTTCAAGAAGTTCCGGAAAATCTTCGTAAACCATGGCTGTTAAATCACCACCGTCATCAAGGATAACATTTGGACGCCAGCCATCAGGACCAACGATTGTTTCACGGATACACCAGTTAAACTCTTCTTCGGTTAAACCCTTCCAGGCAAAAACCGGAATTTCTGCATCGGCCATTGCCGCGGCAGCATGATCCTGAGTTGAAAAGATATTGCAAGATGACCAGCGAACTTCGGCACCAAGTGCGGTTAATGTTTCCATCAAAACGGCAGTTTGAATTGTCATATGAAGACAGCCTGCAATGCGTGCGCCTTTTAAAGGCTGGCTTTTGCCAAATTCATCGCGCAAAGCCATAAGACCCGGCATTTCTGTTTCAGCGATATTAATTTCGCGGCGGCCCCAGCCGGCACCTGACATATCGGCAACTTTGTAATCTGTAAATTCAGTCATTAGGATAGCGTCCTTCAATTTTTAAATGTCAATATTGATAGATAATTATTTAAATGCCTCTATACGCGCCTCGAATCATGTTGGCAAGTATAAAGAAATCTTTATATATCTATATATTGAAAAAATATTAATAAATTGATAACAAATTATAACGGGGCTTCTTCACCGAATTTATCATCGACAAGTTCTTCTAATGCATCAAGTAATTGATCCTTTTGAACACCTTTACCTTCAATGGTAATTTCTTCCCCAATTGCCGCCGCGAGCATCATTAAACCCATAATAGAAGTGCCGCAAACTGAAGTGCCGTCCTTAGAAACGGTGACCGATGCATCATACTCACCAGCGATCGTTACAAATTTTGCCGATGCTCTTGCGTGTAAGCCGCGTTTATTGAGAATTGTTAATATGCGCTTATCTCCACCTTTAGCAGATGTCATCCATTATCACCTGATAATACATGGGATGCCACATTAATATATTTCTTGCCCGATTCCTGCGCGGCCATTACTGCCTCTTCCATCGAGCTATCATTTCTAACGCTTGCTAACTTAATTAACATCGGAAGATTAATGCCGGCAATAACCTCAACATTGGTACTATCCATAATGGAAATTGCCAAATTCGATGGCGTGCCGCCGAACATATCAGTAAGAAGAATGACCCCGTTTCCGCCGTCTACCTGCGCAACCGCATCAAGGATATCCTGCCTGCGTTGTTCCATATCGTCGTCAGGACCAATGGATACCGCTTGCAGGGCAGTCTGCGGACCAACAACATGTTCCATCGCGGCAATAAATTCTTCAGCCAGCCTTCCGTGCGTTACAACTACCATACCTATCATTATGAGCCCTTTTAATATTGGTGATTATTCTATCAGTATAATCGTTATTTTTGCTTAGGACAATTCCATTTTACAAAGATAATTCACGGTGGTGTAAATTTACTTTGTAATCATTCTCAATCAGTAAACTCTTTAACCTTTCAGCGATAAAAACAGACCTGTGCCGCCCACCAGTGCAGCCAAAAGCAATGGTGAGGTATGATTTACCTTCTTTTTTATATTCCGGAAGAAGCGTTAATATTAATGAAGAAATTTTCTCCCAACTACTGTTAAAGACCGGATCTTTCATTATATAATCACCGACGAGCGCTTCCCGTCCAGTGAGTTCTTTTAACGTTTCATCGTAATGAGGGTTCCTAAGAAACCTTACATCAAACACCAAATCAGCATCCCTCGGAAGTCCCTTGGGATATCCAAAAGAGCAAATAGAAATATTCAAGCCTTCTGCTTGGGAGCGCTCAAAATGTTGTGATAACATCCGTCTGAGATCATGAATACCTAGCTCCGAAGTATCAAATATATAATCGCTCTGCGCCTTGATCACCTCCATCATTTGTCGTTCACGGACTATACCGTCATTAATTGGACGGTCTTTCGCTAGTGGATGGCGGCGTCTGGTTTCGGTAAAGCGAGAGGCGAGCACTTCATTACCACTATCAAAATATAGGATTTTTATTGATATATTTTCCTGATCACGCAATTGATTAAGCACATTTACGATATTTTCAGGTTGAAAATTACGGGTTCTCGCATCGACACCAATGGCGAGCGCAGGATTAGCGTGATTAGGATCATTTTTCTTGGCAAGTTCTATTAGGCTAGGCAGTAGGTTTATCGGCAGATTATCAATGGCCTCATATTCCAGATCCTCAAGAACACTCAAGGCAGTAGATTTTCCAGCACCTGACATACCAGTAATCAGCAGTACATTAAGTAGTTTGCCCTTTTTATTCTTATCTGATTTCTCAGCTGACATGGTTTTAATCCTAAAGCTTTGCGCTAAACTTTTCCAATGAAGTAAGCTTTAAATTGACGTTTAAGTCAATGCTATTTGTCGGCTATTGTATTTAACAACATTGTAATTTTTGCAATTGCCGATACGGAAAAGGCATCAAATTTATAATATGGAATTTTAACGTCGTCCATCTCGAAAAAATCCGCCTCGGGTAATCGCTCAATTTCATCACGTGGGGTCAGTTCAAGTGTAAGATAAAGTGGACTCGATTTTATGTAGTCAGTCTTTAGAAGTCCAATGCCTCTTATTTCAAGCATACCTTCTATATTAGGGGGGCCATAACCAACCAAAGTACCATTTTCATTTCTGATATCCACATAATCATCACTAACCAATTTTGCACCCGCATCAATAAGCCGCAGGCTAAGGTCTGATTTACCAGATCCAGAAGGGCCTTCTATTAAAATACCTTTGCCGCCTAACTCTACACATGAGGCGTGATAAAGTGTCATCAATATTTCCTTTAGTTATTTTCTAGTGGTAGTAAGACTACAAAACGTGCGCCGATAATTTTTTTCGATTTATCGGTTCTGTTTTGAGCATAAATCTCGCCGCCGTGTGCTTCAACAACCTGCTTGCAAATATTAAGACCAAGTCCTGAATGTTTTCCAAACGCCTCCCCTTTTGGACGTTCTGAGTAAAACCGGTCAAATATACTTTCAAGTTTATCAACGGGAATACCAATCCCCTCATCCTCAACTAAAATTTCAACCATATTATAGCGCCTGTGCATTTTGATCCAGATATTGCTGTCTTTGTTGGAAAAAGAAATAGCATTATCAATCAGGTTTCGGGCGACCTGACTTAATTGTCCCTCAAGCCCACGAACACAGTAAGGTGCCGGCTTGCCATCTTTCGTTTTAAAGCGACGCTTTTTAATATCAAGATGAATTTGTGGCAGGTTATCTTTTTGAGTGGTCAGATAAATATCGACCAACGTTTCAAATTGTGCCGTAAGATTAACCTGATGCTTTAACGAATGGGACATTTCAGCGTCGAGGCGCGAAACATCTGAAATATCAGTGATCAACCGGTCGAGCCTTCTAACATCATCGCTGATAATTTCACGGAGTTTACGGCTATTTTCTTCCGTTTTGGCATATTCCATGGTTTCAATAGCACTACGCATGGATGTCAGCGGATTTTTGAGTTCATGGGCAACATCGGCGGCAAAACTTGCCACCGCATCAATTTGTTTAGCGAGTATTTCTGTCATGTCTTTTAAAGAGCGTGACAAATCGCCAATTTCATCATTTCTCGACGAAAGATCGGGAATATCGGACTTACCCCCTAAGCTAATTTGGTCAGCCGAACGCGCTAGCTTCAGTACCGGCCTTACAATGGTTTTAGCCAAAAATAACGACATGAGCAGCGTAATAAAAAGTGACGCACAGAAAAATTGAATAATGGTTAGCCTAACATCCTGAACGGCTACGAATATATCACCAGTATCAGCCGACAGCATTAGCGCCCCAAGAACCCGTCTAAATCTTTGTACCGGAACAGCCACGGTAATAATATCGGTATTATCGTTTAACTTTCTAACCCGGCTGCTTTCTTCCCCGGCTAATGCCTCCATAATTTCAGGGTAATCCGTAGCCATTTCATTTTCAATCTCGTGATATTCTTCTAAAATTTCACGTTTTTGAATTATATCGAGCAGCACCGATACTTCACGGTTAACAATTTCCCAAAAATCTCCAATACCTAGTTCCCTAGGCATCGTATCTTCTATTTCAACATTATTAATAGCAAGATCGCGGCTATCAATCAGCAGCTCATTATTAAGGCCAAAATAACGGGTCCGTATTTGAGTTACACCAACCAGTCGGGTTAATATATTTTCAGCCGGTTCAATCAGCAGCTCTGTACTATCAGGATCATCCGTTGCTGCTTCACCGAGCGCACCCGCCATAATATTGGCATCTTTTACAAGTTCATCTATTCGGGATTGCAGCAGTGTATTTTGCACCTGATCCACATAAAGCACCCCAACACCAAGAAAGATAAGCGCAAACAAATTCACCGCCATTATGCGGAGCGTTAGCGGAGAAATTAACCTCCGTTTTCTTTTAATATTGTATTTCTTAACTTTCACTATACCTATATCCGACACCGTAGAGTGTCTCTATCCCATCGAATGTATCATCGGCTTTCCGGAATTTCTTGCGGAGCCTCTTAATGTGACTGTCAATGGTCCGGTCATCAACATAAATATCGTCATTATAGGCTACGTCCATAAGCTGATCCCGGCTTTTTACATGGCCTGGATGCTGGACAAGAGTTTGCAGGATAAGAAATTCCGTCACCGTTAGTTTGACATCATTACCGGCCCAATTGCAAATATGACGCACAGGATCAATTTTCAAACGGCCCCTGATAATGACACCGCTTTCGTCTTCATCATCGGTTTTTGTTTTCTTAATGGCTTCCATCCGCCTAAGAATAGTCTTTATTCTTTCAATAAGCAGGCGCTGGGAAAACGGTTTCTTGATATAATCATCCGCCCCCATTTTAAGACCGAGCATTTCATCAATTTCATCATCTTTTGAGGTCAGAAAAATAACTGGTAGGCTTTGTTTTTCACGAAGGCGTCTTAAAAGTTCCATACCGTCCATTCGTGGCATTTTAATATCGAGCACAGCCAAATCACCCGGGTCCTTGTTCATTCCTTCAAGGGCGCTGGCACCATCATTATATGTGCGAACTTCAAAGCCCTCACTTTCGAGGGCCATACTTACAGAAGCCAGAATATTCTGATCATCATCAACAAGAGTTATTACTGAAGCCATTTACCTTTTTTCCTTTATAGAACGAATCTTAACATATCTTATCACGGTTTATTCCATGATCTTATAAAAATTGCGTTATAAAAGTGTCATAAATGTGACATTTTTTTCCTTATAAATCAATAGTTTGAAAAATTCTTCAAAATGAATTTTCTTCCTCTACTAAAATCTCTATTAATATATCCCGTATAAAAAACGAATAATCACTTGAATTAATATAATTCATTGAAAAGGAAGTAGCATGATTAATGTGGGGAAATATGTCAGCAAAAGCGGCGTAGAAAACCAAAATATAAATAGTGATAAGAATATTTTCTGGAATTTTGGAACAGAATTACTCTATGAGCACACTATTAAAAATGATCTGGGTATTGTTGGAAAAGGCGGCGCCCTTGTGGTTGAAACCGGTCAACACACAGGCAGAAGCGCAAACGACAAATTCATGGTTGATGAACCATCATCACGGGATAACATCTGGTGGGGCAAGGTTAATAAACCTATTAGCGAAGATACGTTTGACATTGCCCATAAGCAGATCCTTTCCTACCTTAATGAACGCAATCTATATGTTCAGGACCTTTATGGCGGCACAGACCCGGCCCACCGTATATCAGTTAGGGCCATCTCCCCTTCCCCATGGCATAGTCTTTTTATCAGAAACCTTCTTGTTCGCCCGGACAGTGTAGACCTTGAGGGCTTTGCACCGGATTTTACAATCCTCCACGCACCAGAACTTAAAATGAATGCGGCCGAGCTCGGTATTAATTCCGAAACGCTCGTCACAATTAACATTGCCAAGAAACTAGTCCTTATCGCCGGAACATCTTATGCCGGTGAAATGAAAAAATCTGTTTTCTCTATTCTTAATTACCTATTGCCGGAAAAAGGCATTATGCCGATGCACTGTTCTGCAAATATTGGTAAAAATGGCGACACGGCAGTATTTTTTGGCCTTTCAGGTACCGGTAAAACCACCCTTTCAGCTGATCCGACCCGTCAACTTATTGGTGACGACGAGCATGGCTGGTCCGATGATACTATCTTTAACTTTGAAGGGGGATGCTACGCTAAAGTGATCCGTCTTTCTGAAGAAGCTGAGCCGGAAATTTACAACACAACTCGTATGTTTGGCACCGTACTTGAAAATGTGGTTATTGATCCGGACACTCGGGAAATTGACCTTGATGATGGAAGCCTCGCCGAAAATACGCGCTCCGCATACCCGATCACATCCATCCCGAACACCACAGAAGGTGCACCGGGCGGATATCCTAAAAATGTTATTATGCTTACGGCTGATGCGTTTGGTGTTATGCCACCGATGGCACGCCTGACCCCTGAACAAGCCATGTATCATTTCCTATCCGGTTATACGGCTAAAGTAGCTGGCACAGAAAAAGGCCTCGGTAAAGAACCACAAGCCACTTTCTCCACCTGTTTCGGTGCGCCCTTTATGCCGCGTCATCCTTCCGTATACGGTAATCTTCTGCGCAAGAAGATCGCTGATGGTGATGTGACATGTTGGCTCGTAAATACGGGCTGGACCGGTGGTGTTTATGGTGTAGGAAGCCGTATGCCAATTAAATATACCCGCGCTCTTCTTCATGGTGCCTTGGACGGCACCCTTAACGATGTTGAGTTTCGCACTGATCCTAACTTCGGGTTTGAAGTGCCGCTTAGCTGCCCGGATGTGGATAATGCTGTGCTTGATCCACGCGGAACCTGGGATGATGCTGACGCATATGATAAGCAGGCAGCCCATCTTGTCGGACTATTCAAAGAAAACTTCGTTGAATTTGAAGAACATGTGGACGACGCCGTCAAAGACGCCGGCCCAATCCTATAAATCAAAGCGATTTTGAAAGTAAAATCACATACCCTTCATAAGGCATAGACGGGTGAACGGGAGCAATTAATTTTGATTGCTCCTTAAATCCTAGTTTTTGATATAGGGCAAGCGCAGCCTGATTTTTTTCAAATACCAGTAGACTAATTTGCTCGTGCCCACCCTTCACGGCTTTATCGACCGTGTCTTCTAACAAGTAACGACCAAAACCGTGCCCTCTATATTCCGGTGACACGGCTAGACTATCCAGATAATAAGAGCCTACCGCCTGCTGTGACAGATCGGCGAAAATCCGAAACAAATCATCGATCTGATCCAATTCAGTTTGAGTTTTTTTCACAATGGTAAAAGACATGGCCAGCGCGGCTGGTTTACCGTCCGCTTCGATGACACGGATATTATTATAGCTATAGCCGCCAACTTCATTAGCAACCCTGAGCGATCCCACATCATAAGGGTCCTGCCCCTCATTTGCGCTTCTAGACCATACCGTATAATCAAGACCTACACTTTGCGGTCCTTTACCGGCAAAGTTTATAAGTCTGGCAAGTTCTCTCGCCTCTTCTTTGCGGGCGTCTCTTAAAATATAATCCATCTTCACTTTTTCTAAATAATCCCTGTTTATTGTTCCCCAAAACTGCTAATGATGCTTTTTTACTGTAAGGGAACATTTATGTCACGATCCAAATCATGGACATTTCCAAAATGGGGCGAATATACCAGCGAACGAGACCCAGTCTCCGTGCGTCTGTGCGACTATGACGGATGTGATAGTCCCGGCGATTATCCTGCGCCAAAAGCACCCGACAGTAAAGATAAATGGTATTTTTGCCAGCCGCATGTGGCCCAGTTTAACAAAAACTGGAACTATTTTAATGGCTTAAGCAAAGAAGAAGCCATGAAACGTGCCCAGGAAGAAATGAGAAAAGCAAAAGGGTACCGCAGTAGCGGCACATTCGAAGATAGCCCCAAAGCATATGGCAAAGAAGAACGCCGCACTGACGCGCTCGAAATTCTCGACCTTGAAGCGGACGCCACAGAAAAAGACATCAAAACGGCTTATCGCCGCCTAGCAAAGCTTTATCACCCCGACACTAACCTGAGTGATGCACAAAGTGCGATAAAATTCCAACAGGTCAAAGCGGCCTATGAAGTTTTGAAAATCAAGTAATACACCAATAATTGCCCGCTAGAGAATAGTAGCACCACACATTAATTGTTTTTCCGTCAAAAGGTTATTATAGTCTTTTACTATGATAACTGAAAAAATAATAAAACAGGATATGGGCGGACAATGAAAAAAATTTCCACACTATTATTAATAATGATTTTAATGCCAATCGCTGTTATGGCGCAAGATATGGCCAAGCTCACACCAGAGCGAATTTTCAGCGGTGAAGATTTTAAAGCTGACCGCTTACCATCAAGTAAATGGATCGATGGTGGTGAGGCCTACACAACCATTGATGATAATGAAGATATTGAAGATGGTTTTGATATAGTAAAAAACAATACCCTGACCGGGGAACGCGAAATCCTGATTTCAGCGGACAAACTCATCCCACCCGGAGCAGAAAAACCGTTAAAAATTGAGGATTACAAATGGTCTGATGACGCCAAACATGTCTTGATTTCAACCAACACCAAACAATTCAGACGTCTCAAGTCATTCGGTGATTACTGGATCCTGAACCTTGAAAATAATAATTTAAGGCAAATTGGCACCGCGGCCCCTGAACAAAGCCTTATGTATGCCAAATTCTCTCCTGATAGTCAGAAAATTGCCTATATGTATGAAAACAACATC
>JABJKT010000174.1 GCA_018660225.1 Kordiimonadaceae bacterium | reverse complement strand
TTGATGATTTTGTCGAATATGCTGACGGTACACCGGCAACAGTAGAACAAATGTCTTATGACGTTGCTAACTTCATGGCTTGGGCTTCTGATCCTACCATGCAGGAACGTAAAGAAATGGGCCTACGCGTTATACTCTTTATGATCGTTCTTTCTATCCTGCTTTATTTTACAAACAAACGTGTTTGGAGAAAAATTAAAAAAGGTCAGGATATCGATCCTTCCCAGCTTTAAGGATTGTTTTTAAAGTACTAATAGTTTTAAATGAAAGGGCTGCCCAATAGGGTGGCCCTTTTTTAATGATCACATAGGAATTTACATGGCAAAAGTTTTAGGCGTTATTGGCGGTAGCGGAATTTATGAAATTGATGGCATGGAAAATGGCCAGTGGATATCCGTGCAGAGCGCATATGGTGATCCATCTGATGATCTTTTCGTTGGTGAAGTGGATGGCTTAAAGGTGGTGTTTCTACCTCGCCATGGCCGTGCGCACACCCATTCACCGTCAACAATTAATTACAGAGCCAATATCGATGCTTTAAAACGGGCAGGGGTCACAGACCTGCTAAGCGTTAGCGCCTGTGGATCATTTAGAGATCATATGGCGCCATGTGATTTCGTATTAGTTGATCAGTTTATTGACCGCACTTTCGCCCGTGAAAAATCATTTTTTGATGATGGTCTGGTGGCCCATGTTTCAGTGGCCCATCCCACCTGCGGCGAACTCGGTGAGCTTGTTTTAAAAGCAGCTGAAGATATTGATATAAAATTCCATAAAGGCGGCACCTATCTGGCGATGGAAGGACCACAATTTTCTACCCTTGCTGAATCTAAAATGTATAGAAGCTGGGGCTGTGATGTGATCGGCATGACGAATATGCCGGAAGCCAAATTGGCCCGCGAAGCAGAAATATGCTACGCCACCGTGGCCATGGTTACAGATTATGACAGTTGGCACCCAGACCACGGTGAAGTGGATGTAACTGAAATTCGAAAAACCCTTTCTAGTAATTCGGAAAATGCCAGAAATATGATAAGCAATATCATCCCGCTTCTTAAAGAAGCTGATAGTCGTCACCCCTGCAAACAGGGCTGCGACCATGCGCTCGAGTTTGCACTTTTAACCGACGGTAATATTGATGATAATATAAAGGCAAAAATATCAGCAATTGCAGGAAGGGTACTTTCAAAATGAGCTGGGTTAAAGACTATGTCAGAACTATTCCCGATTATCCCAAAGCGGGAATTCTGTTTCGCGATGTGACAACAATTTTTGAAAGCGATGTTGCTTATCCAAAAATGATAAATGAATTTGTTGATTATTATAAAGATAAAGGCATTGATAAAGTGGCTGGTATAGAAGCGCGTGGCTTTATTTTAGGCGGTGCAATCGCTCATATGTTAGGAATTGGCTTTATCACCATCAGAAAGGCCGGAAAACTGCCCCACCTGACCCATAAAGAGGATTATGAGCTGGAATATGGCACTGACGCGCTTGAAATCCATATAGATGCTATTGAAGAAGGGGAAAATATCCTTATCGTTGATGATCTTATTGCCACTGGCGGAACGGCTGTTGCCGCGTTAAAACTCATAAATAAGGCCGGAGGAAAAGTATCCGAGGCTTGCTTTATCATTGATCTTCCAGAACTTGGCGGAACAGATAAGCTAAAATCGAAAAACTGCAACGTATATACACTGGCAGAGTATGAGGGACTATAATGAAATAAAGATCCATGAAGGGTCTTGCGATGGTTTAATCGATATCATTTCACATCTTCACGGTAAAATTCATGGTGAAATCGCCGGACTTGGTTCTAATTTTGAAGAAATGGTTAAATCCGGACTTGAAGAATTCATCACCCGCCTTGCACATGGTGCAAATAATATCTGGTACTGCGAACAAAACAATAAAATCATAGCAAGCATCACTATTGACGGCGAAGCTTTAGGCAACAATATCGCCCACCTTCGTTGGTTTATCGTTGATAACAAAGGCCAATCAAAAGGACTTGGTGGACGTCTGATGAAAAAAGCCATGGATTTTTGCGATGATCAGGGCTTTGCCGAAGTACATTTATGGACCTATAAAGGGCTAGATGCTGCAAAGTCACTCTATCTTAGGTATGGTTTTAAATTGGCAGAAGAAAAACTTGGCAGCCAGTACGGAAAAGAAGTGATAGAGCAGAAATATATCAGATTACGTTAAACTTCAAATCCGAGAGCCGCTGAAATATGCCCTTTTAGTTCTGGTGAGCCTATCGGTTTTGAAAGAATTCTAAAGGCACCAACCTGTTTTGATACTTTCAAGATAAATTCGTCGCTTTCACCCGTTAGCATTAATACTGGAATTTCCCGTATGCCTGGTTTTTTTGATAAGCGAAGTTTATTACAAAGTTCAATTCCGTCCATACCGTCCATATGGAGATCACTTATAATAACGTCCGGAATTTTTTGTGTCTGACTAGAATTTAGAATTTCTAATGCCTGAATGCCATTAGCGGCCTCTATAATATTAAACTTGCCAATTTGGTAGAGAAGTTGGCTAATAATTTTTCTCATAGTAGCCTGATCATCGATGACCATTATTTTAATATTTTCAAGCATATTTTTCCCAAGCTTTTTTCAAAGCATCAACTGAAATAAAATTAATTAATTATTTCCAAGTCTTAAGTTCGCCATAATGGTGGACAATGATTGATTTTTCATTAATTAGCAAACCTGAAATGCATAACATCTCCGTCCACAACAATATATTCCTTACCTTCAAGACGCATCTTGCCAGCGTCTTTTACACCTGCTTCACCATTAAATTCCACATAATCAATATAAGCCGTTGTTTCAGCGCGAATAAAACCTTCTTCAAAATCTGTATGAATAACACCAGCAGCCGCAGGCGCCTTTGTTTCCTGTGTTACGGTCCATGCTCTTGCTTCTTTTGGTCCAACAGTAAAATAGGTGATTAAATGAAGTAAATCATATCCGGCGCGAATAACGCGGCCAAGTCCAGTTTCCCCAAGGCCAAGATCAGCAAGAAATTCTTTCTGTTCTTCCTCATCATCAAGTTGGGCGATTTCTTCTTCGAGCGAGGCACAGATATTTACCGTTACGGCACTTTCCAACTTAGCTTTTTCTTCTACCTTTTTAGTTAGTTCATTTCCATCCGCAGCATCATCTTCACTAACATTACAAACATAAAGAACTGATTTTGTCGTAATAAGCTGAAGGCCATCAAGTGTTTTTTGCTCTTCCTCGTCAGCAACTTCAACATTGCGGGCAGGGAGCCCTTCTTCAAGCACGACAAGGCAGCGGTCAACCATTTCAGTAATAACCTTCGCTTCTTTATCCTGACCACGAATTCGGCGGATAAGTCCGGATTTTCTTTTTTCCAGGCTTTCCATATCTGATAGCATAAGTTCTGTTTCAACGGTTTCGGCGTCAGCAATGGGGTCAATTACCCCTTCAACATGGGTGATGTCATCATCTTCAAAGCATCTAAGCACATGAATGATAGCATCTACCTCACGAATATTTCCAAGGAACTGGTTGCCTAGTCCTTCGCCTTTTGACGCACCGCGCACCAGGCCGGCAATATCAACAAAAGAAAGCTGGGTCGGGATAATTTCTTTAGATCCGGCAATTTCCGCAAGTTTATTAAGGCGCGGGTCTGGGACGGGGACCTGTCCAACATTTGGCTCAATTGTACAAAACGGATAGTTTGCCGCAGCGGCCTGTGCCGTGTTGGTCAGGGCATTAAAAAGAGTCGATTTTCCAACATTAGGAAGCCCGACAATACCACACTTAAATCCCATTATTCACTTTCCTTTTTTTCATTAGTCTTGGCCTTTTTTTCATTCGGTTTTAAGATAAGGCCAATTTCATTTAAAAAATCTACGCCGTTACCTGAAACAAGTTTTTCAGCAGCGCGTCCTACAGTATCCAGAAGTAGATCAAGCCATTTTTCATCTTGTTTTGAAAAATCACCAAGCACATGACCGGTAACTCGGCTTTTATCGCCAGGATGACCTATGCCAAGGCGGATACGGTGATAATCTTTGTTAATATACTGATCCAGTGACCGAAGACCATTATGTCCCGCGTTACCGCCGCCCGTTTTGAATTTCACTTTACCGGCGTCAAGGTCAAGTTCATCATAAAAAACAAAAATATTATCAGAAGATATTTTATAAAACCGTGCCACTTCAGAAACCGATATACCAGATTTATTCATAAAGGTGAGGGGCTTTAAAATAAGAACTTTTTCACTGCCGAGACGCCCTTCATAAAGAGCGCCCTGAAATTTTATTTTTGGTTCAGAAAAATCATGGCGGAGGATGATCTCATCCACCGCCATAAATCCAATATTATGCCGGTTGTTGTCGTATTTTTTACCTGGATTACCCAGACCTACAAAAAGCAACATGGCATTTATCCTTTAAGCTTAAGGTTATTCCTCAGCTTTTTGCGAAGTAGCTTCTACTTCAACGCTATGCTCTTCTTCGCCTTCGCCTTCTTCGCCTTCACCTTCAACTGCTTCTTCATCTTCGTCATCAGATTTAAGCCCGCTTGGTGCTGCGATTGTGGCAACAGTGAAGTCACGGTCATCAATAACCGGCGTCACGCCTTCAGGGAGGGTAATGTCAGAAATATGAATACTATCACCTAGTTCAAGACCGGTAAGATCAATATCAATTCCTTCAGGAATGTTATTTGCTGGACAGTTAAGTTCAAGATCATGGCGGACGGCGTTAATAATACCGCCTCCTT
>JABJKT010000173.1 GCA_018660225.1 Kordiimonadaceae bacterium | reverse complement strand
TAGTAGGTAAGTAGTATGGCCGACATAGAAAATCAAAGTGGAAAAACAGAAGATAGCCTAAGCAAGCGTCTTCATCGTCGTAGTCTTCTTAAGGCAGGTGCTATTGTTGCTCCGATTGCGCTGACACTGCACGGTGGTGTTCCTCTTGCTCATGCGGATAGTTCTGGGTCTTGTATCATTGAATTGTGGAACATCGGTGAAAACCCAAGTCATCCTAATTACGAAGATATGCAAATTCCAATGAACCCTAAAAATGGTCATTTTCAAACAGTAACAAATGGTCTTGGCAATCCTAATGGTGGTACTTATCCCGCTGACACTGATTGGCAAGCGTTTAATCCTACCAATGAAGAACATTGGAAATATATTGCAGAATCACCGGCTAACTACGGTTATTCCTGTATCGTGTCAGTTACTAATGTGAGGATTAAAGGTAATAATGGTTTTGGTAATTATGACCAGTCTTGCCCAGGTGGATCATGTCCGAATAACGACGCTGAAAATGATTTTCCATTGCCGGGCAATAATCCGCATACCGGAATTCCTAACTAACATCATAATTTATTCTGGGTAAATGGCCATAATGCCAAGTGAAGAACTAATAAATAAGTCAGCTGTGTATCATGTAGTGAACACAGCTGATTTTTTATGGACGAGTTTTGAAGATTCCAACATATTATATGATCCGGCCAGTGGCCATACTCAAGTCCTAAATGATTTTGCTCGTGAAATACTGGATTTACTTGAAGACGGTCCAAAAACAGTGTCACACTTATTTTCCGAGTTTGAAGAAATCATTGAAAAAGAACTTGATCCTGATTTAAAAAATAAAATAGTAGAAACCGTTATCAATTTTGATAATATGGGCATAATTGAACCTGTCTGAAACCAATTCATTTATTAAAAAAGAAAATCAATTTATGCCAGTGGCAAGCCGTTTTCACAACGAAAATAAATTAGTAAAATTAAACGATTCAGAGTTGGATAAGAGACTTTCTGGTGATGGAATTGCAATGGAAGTGGGACCTTTCAGCGTCAATGTATTAATAAAGTTTAAAAATGTTCGTGAAGATTTTCTAAAAATTTACCGGGATTTCCCTTTTTATGATGAGCCGATAGTTCTTGATCATTCGATCAGTGTTTTTGGTCGTAACCTTTTCCGTCAATATTTAAGACCCCAAGCCTTCGTCGAAACGGAAATGAATAATGATACGATTCCGCTTCCTGCTAAAATTGGTATGGTGTCGCTGGAGATGGGTTTTAACTGGCAAGTGGCGATGGGTTGCAAACAGTACCTTATGTTCCATGCCGGGGTGGTGGCCAGAGACGGTATCGGCCTTATTATGCCCGCTATGTCGGGTAGCGGAAAGAGTACGCTGGCGGCAGGACTTTCTTTTCGCGGTTGGCAGCTACATTCTGATGAATTTGGCCTGCTTGATTTGGATGCTGGTGAGCTTATCCCTTATCCGCGCGCAGTATCACTAAAAAATCAAAGCATACCGGTAATGAAAGAATGGGTATCGCGCGAGCACGATAATTATGAAGATTATTTTACTCCGGCTTATCCTGGAACGCCAAAGGGGACTATCTGTTACCTGCGTCCGCCTGATCAATCAATTGAAGAAATGCATAAAAGGACAAAGCCCAATTTTGTTATTTTGCCAATTTTTGATCCAAACTCCGAACCAAAAATCCGCCCGATCACCAAAACCATGGCTTTCTTCAGGTTGGTAGCGTCTTCGGCAAATTACGGCGATATCGGTGAGCGGGCATTTTCATCTATTGCCAAAATAATTGAAGAGAGCTTTGTGTGCGAAATTATTTATCCCTCACTTGATACGGCAGTTGAGCTGGTGGAAGCATTTATTGCCGAACATTCTGATCCAAAAAAGGCGGGGCAGGATGATGGTTGATAATATTCTAATCGATGTGCTTAAAAAACCAGAAATTATGGAAGGTCTTAGCCGTGAGCAGTGGAATACTTGCCTTAGGGAAGCCAAGATGTCTGGATTGGCCGGTCGGCTTTCTTATGATGCACGCGATATAGGAATAATTGAAAAACTTCCCGCTAAAGTGCAAGATATTTTTAGCTCCTATGATTATAACAGCGCTTCATCAACCCGTAAGATTAAATGGGAAATAAACCGTGTTAAACGCGCCTTAAAGGGCAGCGATGAAAAAGTCGTCCTGCTGAAGGGCGGCGCTTATATTGAAAAAGGTATGAGCTGTACTGTGGGGCGGGTTAGTGTTGATCTTGATATTTTAATCGCCAGAAACCGCATCGATTGGGCAGAGGATATATTTCTTAAGGCCGGCTGGCGCCATCAGGTCATCAATGATTATGACCAGAAGTTTTACCGTGAATATCCACATGAACTTCCGCCGCTTGTTCATCCGGACCGTTATATCAGCATTGACGTTCATCATAATATTCTGCCAACCACCAGTAAATTATGCCCCGATGTGACTAAAATGATAGAAACATCAGTAAAGATGGAAAATGGATTTTATGTATTTTCAAATGAAGATATTATTCTGCACAGCATCGTTCACCAATTTCAGGACGGCGAAGTCAGAAGCAGTTTACGTAATCTGATCGAACAGCATGATATGTATAAAGAGTTTGGTAAGGATGAAGGGTTCTGGCAGAAACTAATTCCGCGCGCTATAGAGCTTGGTTTTACCCGTGCCCTTTATTATTCAATTCATTTTGCGAAGAATATCTTCGGCACGGCTATTCCAGATCATATTATAGCCGACATAAAGCCATACGGCCCTAATATTATTACCGGTGCGATTATGAAGTTTATGGTGATGGGGGTGATCTCACCTAACCTCGGGGCTAAGGGCATAGCACGCTGGGCATCTATGAACGGACTTTATATTCGCTCGCACTGGCTTAGAATGCCGCCAGTGCTGCTCGCGCGTCATTTAACGATCAAGTTTTTCAGGAAGTTTCAAGCCGACGATTAACAGCTGCAGGGCCGGAATTAATTCATCAAAATGATCAAGTGTAATATCAGCATTAAGTTCGCTCATCGGGGTTTCCGTATAACCAAAGGTAACGCCAATGGTTTTCATATGAGCATTTTTCCCCGCTGCAATATCGTTGATGCTATCGCCGACCATAATAGCATTTTCAGGGTCTGCCCCCATTATTTCACAAGTGGCATATAAATGTCTTGGGTCCGGTTTTTTAAATTCAAAACTATCGCCGCAGGCCACAGCACTAAAATAATGATCAATTTTTAAATCACTAAGCAGTGCTTTTGTCAGTGAAGCAAGTTTATTGGTGCAAATTGCCAGCGGAATATCCATTGATTTTAGAGTGTCGAGCATTTCCAGAACACCCGGAAATAGCACCGTTTCAACGCAAATATGATCCGTGTAATATTCGAGATATTGCTCAAAAAGATCGTCGAGTAATTCTTCAGACGGGGTTTCACCATTATGGGAAAAACCTTTGATTAGTAAAGCTTTAGCACCTTCGCCAACCATATTTCTCACAAGTGCAACATCAATTGGTTTCTTTGCGGAATTCCTTAGCAAATGATTTAAAGTGGCTGCAAGGTCAAGCGCACTATCAGCTAATGTTCCGTCTAGATCAAAAAGGATGGCGCTGGGTTTGTTTTTAAGCATTTATTCGTTCATTTTATTCTATATTTAATGTGGCAATTATATTAAAATTATTAGTTATTCAGCTTTAATTAATTTTATGACATTATTGTGTCAAGATTAACAGACAAAGTCTAAAAATGACGGGAAATAATAAAATAACATGACTGTTTCTGATTTAGCTATAGTGATCCTTGCCGCTGGTAAAGGCACGCGAATGAAATCATCATTGCATAAGGTGCTTCACCCGCTTGGTGGGCGGCCCATGCTTCATCATCTGATGGATACACTGGTCCCTATGAAGCCAAGTAAAAAAGTCATCGTTGTTGGTG
>JABJKT010000172.1 GCA_018660225.1 Kordiimonadaceae bacterium | reverse complement strand
CTTCTAACTTTTCAGTTGGCCGGACATCCTGTCCCGATGGGCCACTAATAATTTTATAGGCTTTTAGTTGGTTTAAAAACTCCGCGATCTCAGCCCCTTTGTTTGGGGTCCCCATCATAACTAGTTTATCTGCGGTTGCACCGTTCCAAACCGCTTGATGGCTTAATATTTCTCGTGCCACTAGACCGCCAAGGCTATGGGTTACAAATGATATTTTTTTCACATTTTTTAAATTTTCAAGTAGATGAGTGAAATGCGTCGCATGTTCTTCAACACCTTCGAGTAAAGTGGCATAATTAAGAGAATGTACTGCAAAACCGGCCTTTCTCAGGGCCATTTTAGGTTTATCCATAATTCCAGCATGACGACCAAGCCCGTGGATCAATAAAACTAGATGGTCACTTTCAAATTTTGGGTTTATGTCAGCAAGCTTTTCCTTACAGGCATCAAGACCAGCAAGCAGTAAGCGTCGTCGGTCGCTATCCAGTAATCTGTAACGTCCAGTATTTACGTTTTTCTGAATATGGTAATTACCCTGAAGAACCACATCTGTCCAGACGTAACGCCCGCCGAAGTTTTTAATTTCATCCTTTATTTGCTTCTCAAAATCGGACCAGGCCATATGTTTTGTTTATTTCCACTTCGCTTCTGGTGGTAGGGACATCAGTATCGCTTCAACATTGCCACCAGTTTTAAGTCCAAACGAAGTTCCGCGGTCATAAACTAGATTAAATTCAGCGTATAAGCCTCTGTAATATAACAATTCTTCGCGCTCGGAGTCCGTCCATTCTTCGTTCATATGACGGCGGACAAGTGCAGGGTAAATATCGTGAAACGCGCGCCCTACATCTTGTGTAAAGGCAAAATCATCATCCCAATTCTCCCCTAATTGATCATAAAAAATACCGCCTTCACCGCGGGCACGGTTTCTGTGCGGGACATAGAAATATTCATCACACCATTTTTTGTATTTTTCGTAATAATCAGAACCATGTTTGTCGCATGCCGCTTTAAGGGCGCCGTGGAAATCGCCTGTGTCACTATCATTGGGGTAAGCAGTGTTTAAATCCGCACCACCACCAAACCAGCCTCTTGTTGTGACAATATGACGGGTATTCATATGAACGGCAGGCACGCGCGGGTTATGCATATGGGCGACTAGCGATACGCCGCTTGCCCAAAAGCGCGGGTCTTTGTCAGCGCCGGGGATCTGTGCAGCAAATTCCGGTGAAAACTCACCGTAGACGGTTGATACGTTAACGCCGACTTTTTCAAATACGCGGCCCTTCATGACCGCCATGGTACCGCCGCCTTTTTCAGGATTATCTTCACGGAACCATGATTTTCTTTCAAACTTTCCTGGTTCCCGGTCGCAGTAGCTGCCTCGGTAATCATTTTCGATACTTTCAAAGGCATCGCATATTTGGCCTCGTAGGTCTTCGAACCAGTTTTTGGCGGTTTCTTTTTGATATTCTACTGTCATTTTTTATTACTTTATTGTGGTGGAAATTGATTGGTTTGTCTTAAGGCTTCACCCAGAACCATAGCGGCAGAAAGGGCAATATTCAATGACCTTGTATCAGGTGTCATGGGAATAACCAGCCTGTGATCAGCACGGCCATGTACATCATCCGGCACGCCCGCACTTTCACGGCCCATTAGAAGAATATCATCAATCTGAAATTCAAATTCCGCGTAAGGCTTGGCTGATTTGGTAGTGAGCAGTATTATTCGCTTGTTTCCCATCGCTTCCAGAAAATCATCCCAGCTCTGATGACGGGTAATCTTGCTTTGATCAATATAATCCATCCCCGCACGGCGAAAGGATTTTTCACCAAACGGAAAGCCGCACGGCTCAATTATATGAACCGCCACATCAAGGCAGGCCGCCATACGAATTATGGTGCCTGTGTTGGGCGGAATATCTGGTTGATAAAGAGCTATATGCATGGCGAAGTCATATCGCCATGATCAAAAGAAAGCAACAGAATTTTAAACCCTATTCTGCGGCAGCCACAGTGCTGTTTATAATGTCGCGGTGCAGATACCATTTGCCGTATATATTTTTCCAGTTAACCATAAATCGGCCCTGATCGGCTATGTCGTCACCAGCGTAAAGTATATATTCACCTGTTTCGATGGCCGTATCGCCAAGATCTTCAAGTTCGTCTGTTTTAAGAGCAGCAGCCGTTATGCCGCTATCCATTAATCCTTGAAAGCCGGCTGTAATGGCCTCTCTTCCCTTAAGGGTTGGTGCTCCTAGCACCATAAACCAACCATTTTCGGTGTAGCAGTTTGCTACCCCTTCGGCATTTCCCGCAGCAAATGCCGCACCGAATTCTGCGTTTGCTTATGCAATATCTTCTTGAGCGCTCATTTTTCTCTCCCTGTTTATATGTGTTTCCACTCGTACCACAGATTGAACAATCAAACAAAATTAATATTAGAGGAATTAAAATGTATAAGCAGCACCAACGATGAAACTATAGTCAAACTGACGTTCTATCGCGGGATTATCCATAATATATTCATCAAGAATGGCGAGCTGGGCACCAAGTATGCTGCTCCAGTTTTGATCAAGTTTATATATATGAATAATACCTGCACTATAATTCACCACAGATCGATCAATGGTATAGGGCGCAAGGACAACAGCATCATTATTTTCAATCATCTTTGAAGTTGTTTCTTCAGATATTCCCCATAAATAATTGGCCATTTTCCTATCCTGCCACGTTACTGTGATGCGCGGAATGACGATATGTTTTTTTGATTTACTTAAAAAAGTAAAGCTATAGGCGGCACTTGCTTCTTTTCCGTCAGATGCGCCGGTCATATCCTGTGTAAAAGATAAGCTGAACGATCCAAACGGGTGCTGATATCCGGCGCGAAGTCCGGCATCAACTGAAAATTTTTGCCGTGCATCACCGGGTCTCATTCTTGCGCCGAGGTAGGTATCAAGGAAATACCCGCCCTTATAGGGATCATCAACCGCTTTGATATGATAGCCAGTTTTAAATTCACGAATGAATAGGTTTTTACTACTGTAATCAATCAACGGAAAAGGGAATGCGGATATTTTTTCGCCGCGAAAAGGGGAATTACGAATAAGCGCACCTGTGCCAACCGACCATTTACCATTTTCATCAAGAAGAAGTTTCTTATAATTCCACAGGCCAAAATCTTCTTCAGGCAATTGCGGCGTTTCTTCCTGAGCAAATGTAGTGACCGGGATAAGTAACATTGCTGTCGTTAGTATTATTGTTTTAAACATAGTTGCGCTATTCATTTGTCCATAGTGACATAGGAGCGTTAAAAGTTGTTTAAAATGTGTCTAATCAATGAAACGCCTGATAGAACCCGATTGACATCTGTTCTGCTATATGGATACTTAAAATTAACCTGGGAGGGGCCTATGAAATATCTTTCGATAATTACATTAATCCTGAGTTCTTTTTATACGAGTTTATTTGCACAAGAATTACCGCCAGTGAGCGATGATGAAGTTGATATTGTTGAGAAATTACCAATTCATTATCCGGATAGCTGGATTTATGTGTCTAAAACAGGTTTTCCAACAGATGGTCGCATTATGATTGTCGACGTCGCCGATAAAACAAAACCATATAAAGGGGCCGCCAGTACTGGCTATCTTGGTGACTTCGCAGTCAATAATGAACTTGGTGAATTTTACGTATCAGAAACCTTTTATTCACGTGCTAGCCGTGGAAAACGAAGTGATATGATCACAATTTTTGATCAAGCCACGTTAATGCCAAAAGGTGAAATAGCACTTGAAGAAGGTAAGCGTTTTTTAGTTCTACCAATGAAAGGCAAGTTTCGCCTGATTAATAATAAAAAATGGGCAATGGTCGCTAATTATACTCCCGCGGCGTCCGTCACTATTGTTGATTTAGAAAACAAAAAACTACTTAACGAAATTCCTATTCCCGGCTGTAACCTTGCCTTCCCCCTAGGCAATAGAGGATTTGCCACACTGTGTGGATATGGGGAAGTGATATCTGTTAATCTTGATGAAAATGGTCAGTCCATTGCTGAACACCAATCTGATGTCTTTAATGATCTGGACAATGATCCCCATTTTGAAAAATTCACCCGCGTTGGGGAAGTTATGTATCTTCCGACTTATGAGGGTAACATTACCCCAATTGATTTGTCTGGTGATCAAGCCAAGGTCGGTGAAACATGGTCACTGGTAAGTGATGCTGAACGTGAGCAGGGATGGCGACCAGGCGGATGGCAAGTTATCACATCTGATAGCAGCGGTAATCTTTATGTTTTAATGCATGATAAAGGATATAACGGCAGTCATAAAGACCCCGGTAAAGAAGTATGGGTATTTGATCCTAAAAGTAATAGCCGTACCGCGCGCCACACGTTAAATGATGTCGCTTGGTCAATTTTGGTTACCAAGGAAAAAGAACCACATTTGGTGACAGTAATGATGGATGATGAAAATCTTAATGTCTATGATGCTGCAAGCGGTGATTTTATACGTAAAATCAAAGTAGGTACTTTTGTTCCAACGCTATATACTTCGGAGTAATTATGATTATTGATCCGGTCATCCTGCTAATAGCAAAATTATTAATATCTGGTCTGTTTTTACATTCATCGATACATAAACTGATGGACATCAAAACTTTCAGGGGTGTGCTTTCAAATTATAAGGTACCTAATTTAATTTTGTGGCCAACGGCGATTGTCATTTCAGTTTTTGAACTTTTTATTGCTTTATCGATCATAATGTCTTTTTTTGGTTTCGCTGATTATGGCATATATTGTGGGATAGGTTTGTTAGGTTTTTATACAGCCTTGCTATCATATTTCTTTTTACTAAGGCGTAAGGTTGGTTGCGGCTGTAGTTTTGGCAGCAAAGATATGCCAATTGGAAAGTGGCATGTCGCCCGTAATCTTACTCTTTTAACAATTGCTGGATTATATCTCCTTCCAACGGGGAACAGGACGATTATCTGGATGGATTATATTACGGCGATTTTTGCTGTCATCATGATTTTTCTTTCGCTTGTTATTATTGAAAATATGAAAAATAATAACTATTATTTTAATCTAAGGAATTCTGCATGACAGCAGCATTGATGATTTCCAATCTAATTCTATGGTGCGTGGTCATTGGCTTGGGAGTTTTAGTATTTGCGCTTACAAGGCAAATTGGGGTGCTTCATGGACGATTAGCTCCAGCGGGAGCACTTGCTATGAATGCGGCCCTTAAAGTAGGGGATAAAGTTCCGCCACAAGAGCATAAAAGCCTCACTGGCGGGACTGTTAATTTGGGTGATTCTGACAACAAAAAGAAACAATTGATCTTTTTTATGGCACCAAATTGTCCGGTTTGCAAGACTTTGATCCCCGCCCTTAAATCATTGGTAAAATCGGAAAAAGACGACCTTGAGCTGATATTGGCGTCTGACGGTGATGAGGTGCTACAGAAATTATTAATCATAGATGAAAAGCTCGATAGCTTTCCTTATGTGCTCTCAGAACGGCTTGGTCGCCAAATGGGGGTGTCAAAACTTCCTTACGGTGTCCTTATTGGCGCAGATGGCATCATTAAGTCATTCGGACTTGTTAATACCCGCGAACATCTTGATAGCCTGCTTGTGGCTGAAGAATTAGGCGTGGCATCCATACAGGATTATTTAGAAAAGCATCATGATCACAAACATGCAAGTAGCTAATAAAGGAACTTACTATGGGACAGTTTGATAAATGGACTGAACTAATGACACGGAAAATGGCCAGTAAAAGTTCACGGCGCGGCTTTTTTACAAAAGTAGCCGGCGCTGCGCTTGGTGGTGCCGTTCTGCCGACGCTTCCCATCGCTCGTGCATCCGCACAGGTGGCTGCAGAAGATAACGGTGTTGATCCAATAATTACAGGGTTGGAAAATGATCCGGGTGATACAACATCATGCGATTATTGGCGCTACTGTGGAATTGACGGACAATTATGTAGTTGCTGCGGCGGTTCACATACAACGTGCCCACCGGGCACTGAAATGTCACAAATTGCCTGGGTCGGGACGTGCCGCAATCCTGCTGATAACCGTAATTATATCATAAGCTATAATGATTGTTGTGGCGGACCTTCGTGTGAACGTTGCTTCTGTAATAGAAATGAGAGTGATACGCCGGTAACCCGGCCACAATCCAATAACGATATTATCTGGTGCTTTGGCACCGATAGTGAATCTTATACATGCACAGTAGGTCTTGTGCTCGGAGTTGCCCTAGAAGATGAATAAACTGCACTTACTATCCGGTATTTTAACGATGACCATTTGTTCAATTGCAAATGCGCAGGATTTAAGCCGTGCGCAATATAATTGGATGCTTAATTGCCAAGGATGCCACGGCGCAGAAGGAAAAGTAGCAGCGATAGATACTCCCGTTTTAAATAATAATGTAGCCACATTTCTATCCGTTGATGGCGGCCGTGAATATCTGACCAGCGTGCCTGGAGTGGTTAATGCCCCGATTAAAGATGCCGATAAAGCAGAGCTACTTACCTGGATCATAAATAAGTTTGATCCAGAGCACAAACCAACCGATTTCAAACCTTTCACAGAAGAAGAAGTGACCCGGGGCAGGTTAAATCCACTTCTCATCCAAGCGCCATTTAGGCGAATAGAGCTGCTTAAAAAAATGAAATAATTATAATCAGAGCGCTTTACGAAAGGTAAGGTTTATACGTTTATCACCTGTCAGTGGATGAACGGTATTTTCGAGCTTTTTAACCCCGTGATATAACCGTCTTGCCGAACCACCAAAAATAAGCAGATCACCAGAATGCAGGGGGATGTTTAATGCTTTACCGCCGCGTGTTTTTCCAAAAATTTGAAATATAGCCGATACACCAAGTGATACGGAAACGATTGGCTGCGTGAAATCCCTCTCATCCTGATCAATATGTGCCGTTAGACGAACACCGGGTGAATAACAATTAATGAAGCAGCTATCGGCGATAAAATTATTAAAGCCAGCTTTAGCAGCGGCGTCCGTAATGATTTTACTGATTGTGCTTGAAATTTCTGGCCATGGTTTTTTACTTATAGGGTCGGACATTTCGTATCTATAACCACGGCGATCAGAATACCATCCACATTTACCCATACTGGTTCCGGCGACATTAATCTTTTTCCCGCCCGGGGTAATCATATGGCGAAACGGAATTTCGTCGATCACCTTATTCACTTGTTCCATGAACTGTTTCTCATCCACATTAGAACGAAATAAAAACACACCATCGGCTATCTTTTCCATTTCTGGTGCTTGTGGCGATAAAAGATCATGTTGCATCGTGAAGTATTATTCCTAATGTATGCCGTTTTCCGCTGCGTATTTTACTGACGCCGTGACGTAATTTAGCCCTATAATAGCCGCGTTTTCCTAACTTGGGAAATTCATTTACAGCAAAGATGATCGCTTCACCTTGTTTTAAGCGCTCCACATGGGCAATAGACTGTAATCTTGGCCTTTGTTCAACAAGGGTAAATTCTCCGCCCGTATAATCCTGCGCATCGCTTAACATAATAGCTGCCTGATACGGAAAATGTATCTTGCCATATAAATCCTGATGCAGTGTATTAAAATCATCTTCTCCGTATTTAAGAATAAGTGGTGTCGGCCTTAACTGACCATTTTCGTGACAGTTTTTAATATAGTGATCATAATTTTTCGGATAATGATCATCACGACTGAGCCGCTCAGACCATTCATTCGCGCTAGTAAGTAAATTTTCATAAAAATACTGTCTGAGTGAAGCAATTAAATCCGGCAATGGATAAGCATAATATTTATATTCGCCGCGTCCAAAATTATAGCGTTTCATGTTGATAGTACTACGGTATATTTCATCATCATAACGGGCGATTAAACTTTCACAGGTTTCACGAGGTAAAAGTGGTCCAGTTTTTGTAAATCCCTGCGATAATAGTTCTTTTTGGATATTATTCCAATCCAACTTTAGATTTTTTATACTTGGCATGTTGCAATTATCCTATATTCTAAGTTAAATAAACATGGGCAGTTTCGGAACGCTATCCGAAAGTTGTTTTCTTAATAAATATCGACGGGAGTTTAGTGTGTATATCAAGCAAATTGCGGGTTTTATCGCCGTTGGCCTTTTGGCAATGTCATGCAGTGAAAATGAGCAAAATCAGGAGGCACAATGTGAAGCCGCGGATATGGTGCTTCATAACACTGTCGTATATACCGCAAATGATGAGCAGTGGACGGCTGAGGCCGTAGCGACACTCGGCGATAAAATAGTTTTTGTCGGCACCAATCAGGGCGCGGGAAAATATATGTGCGGGGACGCGCGTATAATGGATATGGCCGGTAAAATTATATATGCCGGTTTTACTGATAGCCACCAACATGTGGAAGGCGTCGGACGCAGACCAAAAACGCTTAGCCTGTTTGGTGTGCCAACTTTAAAAGAAACCATTGAAAAAATTGAAACATTCGCAGCAACTGTTCCTGATGGTAATTGGGTGCAGGGTCGTGGATGGATCGAAAGAGAATGGACCGATGAAGAACGTTTCCTTACCCGTCACGATGTTGATGCGTTTACGGCTAATAAACCGCTCTTTATGCCCCGTGCCGACGGGGTTTCCGCGCTAGTAAATTCAAAAGCGCTCGAGCTTGCCGGAATAACAAAAGATACACCAGACCCACAAGGCGGAAAATTTGAACGTGACGCAGACGGCACACCAAACGGATATATCCTTGCCACAGCCATGAGCATTTTCCGCGGCATTATCCCGCCTGAAACTAGAGAATATAAAAAAGACAGCCTGACCCAGGGTATGTATGAAAATGCCAAGGTTGGCTGGACTAATACGCAGGACGCGGGCATGCCTTATATTAATGTCGAACTTATGAAAGAAATCCACGCGGAAGGTAATATGTCGACCCGTATTTATGCGGCGGCAAACGTTATGGAAGCGTGGACTATTTTAGAGCAGGGCCGTGAGGTCACCGATGATAACATGTTCGACCTTCGTGGTATTAAGGTTTATATTGATGGAACGCTTGGCTCTCGCGGTGCGGCGCTTCTCGAAAATTATGCCGACGCCGACCATAGTGGTTTCATGAACCGTACGACAAAAGAAGACCTAGACCCGATTTTACGAGAAGCACTGCGCAAAGGTATTCAGGTTGAAACCCACGTTATTGGTGACCGTGCGGTAAGATCACTTCTTAATTGGTACGAAGAAGCTTTTAATGCGGTACCAAAAGAAGAATGGGCGTTAGCGGACCCTCGTTGGCGTTTAGAGCATGCACAAATTATTCCGGCTAGTGATCAGCAGCGTTTTGTTGATCTTGGCATTATCCCGTCTATGCAGCCATCACACGGTATTGGTGATCTTAACTTTGCCCCTGATCGTCTTGGTCAGGAACGTCTTGGCCATTCATATCCGTGGCAGCAGCTTGTTGACCGTGGGCTTATGATCCTTGGTGGTTCTGATGCTCCAGTTGAACTTGGTGATCCACGTATTGAATTTTATGCGGCTGTCGCCAGAAAACGTCTTGATGGCACGTCCGGTGAAGGATGGCATCCAGAGCTAGCCGTAACCCGTGAAACAGCCCTTAAAATGTTCACAATCTGGCCAGCGCACGGTGCTTTCCAAGAAGACATTCGCGGCAGTATTGAAGTTGGAAAATATGCAGACTTTACCGTGCTTGACCGTGACTGGCTTAAGGTTCCGGAAGCCGATATTCTGACATCAGAAAACCTTATGACCATTGTTGGTGGTAAGATCACTTATGAAAAATAACAAAATTTAACACATTTGAGGAAGATGTAAAAGGTACCGTAGAAGTTGGTAAATATGCTGATTTTACAATTTTTAATAAAGATATTATGATTATTCCTGAAAATGATATATTATTAAGCACTAATGTTATGACAAATGCTGGAGGTAAATAACCTATGAAAAGTAAAACCATTATTCTTATATTTGTTCTGTTTTCACCGCTTATCTATTATTTTGAAGTAACAAGAGACGGCAATTGGGACTTTGGTTATCTAAGGGATGATGTTAAACGAATATTTGTACAGACCTATAGCCCCAGTCAACCCATACGCACTAATTAAGGGCGAAACGACTTTATAACAGGAATAATAATGAAAAATAGTATTGTTTTTTTATTGATTGCCGTGGCGGCAATCTATGTGACGTTTTTTTACCGCCAAGCTGACGGTGTCGATCCGGTAACAGCAAATATGGTGATCAATAACACCACTATTTACACCGCCAATGACGACCAGTGGACGGCGCAGGCCGTTGCTGTAAAAGATGACAAAATCATTTTTGTTGGCTCAAACGCCGATGCAGAAGCTTACATAGACGAAAACACCAATGTGATTGATATGACAGGAAACACTGTCTATCCGGGTTTAACGGATGCTCATGCTCATATAGATTGGATAGGTGACCGTGAGCTTGGTTTAAATCTTCAGGGGATAGAAGATCTTGATGAAACAGTTGCTAAAATTAGAGAGCGGGTTGAAGCAACTCCCGAAGGCGAGTGGGTCCTCGGAGTGGGGTGGATCGAAAATAAGTGGTCCGACCAGAGATTTTTAAATAAAGACGATCTAGACCCCTTTAGCCCTAATACGCCAGTGATTGCGAAACGGGCCGGCGAACATTCCATCGTTGCCAATTCAAAAGCAATGGAACTTGCTGGAATTACCCGTGATACCCCTGATCCCGATGGGGGCCAAATCCTAAAAGATGAAAATGGTGACCCAACGGGCATGTTCGTTGATAACGCCATGGACTTAATTCGTGATCATGTTCCGGAACCAACACGCGAACAGAATAAAACCACCATCAAAGCAGGATTTGATTTTATGGCCAGAATGGGTTGGACACAGGTGCAGCAGGCGGGTGGTTCGCTTGCTCAGTTTGATATTATCAAAGAATTGCACGCGGAAAACAATCTTAAAACGCGCCTTTATTTTGCGGTTTGGAATTATGATGCAGAAAAACTTTTAGCGCGTGGTCCAGAGATTTCACCAGACAGAATGGTCGATCTTAAGGGTATTAAATATCAAGCAGATGGGGGGCTTGGCTCGCGTGGTGCAGCATTGCTTGATCATTATGACGATGCAGACAGTAAAGGGCTTCAGCTTATTGATCACGATCAAGCCTTGCCCATATTGAAGGAAGCTTTACGCAAAGGCATCCAGATGGAAATCCATGCAATTGGTGATTATACCAACCGTTTTGTGCTTGATTTATATGAAGAAGCTTTCAATGCGGTACCGGTTAGCGAGTGGGTTGACCCTGACCCGCGTTGGCGCATTGAACACGCACAAATCATCCATTCCGATGATCAAAAACGATATAAAGAACTGGATATCATCGCTGTGGTTGAAGCATCAACGGTTAAAGGTGATCTATATTTTGCGCGGGACCGAATTGGCTCAGATCGCTTAAAAAATGCTTATCTTTGGAAAAGTTTGATCGACCAAGGAATTAGATTTTCTGCAGGTACCGATGCCCCCGTAGAAAAGGGCGATCCACGGGAAGAGTTCTTCTCGCTCGTTCAACGAACAGATTTTAACGGCTTTTATACCGATGACTGGCATATCGAGGAAAAACTTTCCCACGTCCAAGCCTTAAAAACCATGACCCTATGGGCCGCCCACGCCGCCTTCCAGGAGGATATTCGCGGTACTATCGAAGTCGGCAAAAAAGCAGACTTCAGCATATTTAACAAAGACTGGATGACTATTGAGCCAATAAAAATAATGGACAGCGAAACGGTAATGACAATCGTTGACGGGAAAGTGACCTATGAGAGATAATAAAATTACGTGTAGAGCAATGCTCCACCCGTGTTTTTTAATTTTTTAACACCAGAATATTATCCGGCTCCCACTTACTATCCACACTTTGAAGTTCCGAATTTAAATCGGCGGAAACGCGACTGCGGAAGTTGGTGAATTTATCTGATTTTACCACATCTACGGCCTCATCAAATTGAAACTGGTAACGTCTTATGCACTCATTCTTTGTGATTTGGGCAGATCGAACTGTGCCGGTAAAATTATGGCCAAGATAGCTGCCAGATACTTTATCACCAACCGTTGGCCAGTCTGTTTCACCAATTTGAGCGTTAAGAGTATTCCAATCACGGTAACCGTGTTGGGCGGCTAGTGCTTCAAGTGATGCACTATGACTTAGTTCCAAATTTTTACCGTTAAGGTAACTTCGCAAACGCTTTGCTTGCGTCTTTATTTCATGAATATTCATGTTTATCTCCATTCATATGGACGATATCGACAGGGCCCGCATTGCTGTGAAGTCCAAATAATGGGACAACATATAATTAAAAGGGATTTCACCGTGGCTTTCGCTGCGGGCGGCTGGCATCCCAAACCAAGGCAATCAATAAGGTAGCTCCTAATAGATGTCAATATTTTATATAATCGCAACTTTCGGAACGAATGATTTTGAGATTTTTGTAAAATGCTTCTATTATTAATTGATATGGAGCATTCCAATGACTGAAGAGCAGTATTTAAAAGCAATCGAAGCCCGCGATAAATCATTCGACGGTAAATTTTATTATGGTGTGATTACGACAGGGGTTTACTGCAAGCCGTCTTGTCCATCACGCCCAGCACTTAGAGAAAATATGCGTTTCTTTGAAACTGTTGATCAGGCGGAGAGACAGTCGCTACGACCATGCAAAAAATGTAATCCACGTGATGTTAATCCGCTGATCAGTATCGCCGGCTATATTGAAGATCATGCGGACGAGAAAATTACTTTGGATAAACTTGGCGAAATATCAAACCTAAGCCCCCATCATATTCAGCGGAAATTTAAAAAATCTTACGGTGTTTCCCCGAAAGAATATCAAAATGGCCTCAGGCTTAAAAATTTCAAATCAGCCCTTAAAGATGGCGATGATATATCCGGTGCGATCTATGAAGCAGGCTACGGATCATCAAGCCGCATTTATGAACAGATCGATGGCCGCATCGGCATGACCCCGGCCGCTTATAGAGCAGGAGGAAAGGGCGAGGAAATATCATACGCCATTCGCAAATGCGCTCTCGGCCTGATTATCATGGCAGCAACGGACCGCGGCGTGTGCCTGATCCATTTTGGTGACCGTGAAGCTGAACTTAAAGCACGCCTTAGCGAAGAATACCCCCACGCCACATTCAATGAAACAGAACCATCAAGCGAGCTATCAAACTGGATCGATGCCCTGAACGATCATATATCCAACGGCGCCGAAAAACCGGATATCCCGCTCCACCTTAACGGAACCGCATTTCAAATCCGTGTCTGGCGCTTCCTAATGAGCGTCAAAGAAGGCGAAGTGCTTAGCTATAAGGAACAAGCCACACGCATGGGAAAACCAAAAGCCGTACGCGCCGTTGCATCAGCCAACGCGCGAAATAATATCGGCGTGCTTATCCCCTGTCACCGCATTCTGCGCGGAGACGGCAGCCTCGGCGGTTATCGCTGGGGGATAGAGCGAAAGCGAGCCTTGATTGAAAGTGAGAAAAGCCTGTCCAAACTTGCTTAAAGTCTGGGTTTACTCTACTCTTTAATTGAAAATGACGGATTATTGAGGGAATATTATATGGCTGAAATAAAAGCACTTAACGAAAATGAATATGATGCTTGGTATCCACTTTGGCAGGGTTATCTTACTTTTTATGAAGCTAGTTTGCCGGACGAAATAGCTGTAAATAACTGGCAGCGTTTTCATGATCCGGACCAACCAGTATTTGCCCTTGGCGCCTACGAAGACGGTAAACTAATTGGCTTTGTCCATTATATTTACCACCGTACAAACTGGGCGATAAATGACACCTGTTATTTGCAAGATTTATATGCTGATCCGACTGTCCGGGGTTCGGGGGTTGGCCGCGCCTTGATTGAAGCAGTTTACGCTGCCGCAAAAGAAGCAGGCTCACCCGACGTTTACTGGATCACCCAGGATCACAATGAAACCGCCCGCAAACTCTATGACCGTATCGCCGGCCTATCCGGCTTTGTCCATTACGAGAAAGAATTATGAACCTTATTTAAGTTTCTCTGCCAAAAATTCTCTGATCGTTCCAATCACCAGTTCTTTACCTTCTGATAAAATAGCGTGACCAGCGTTTGGCACAACTACATTTACGGCGTCCGGCACCATATCGGCGAATTTTTTGCATGATTTTGGCGCGGCTTCGTCGAATTCACCGCAAATCATCAGCACAGGAACTTCAACCGTGTGAAGTTCGGGACTGATGTCGTAATCCTGCAATGTGCCATTAGCGGTAAATTCGCTTGGACCCCACATGGTTTGGTACATGGTGCGATTACCACGAAGGCCGTTATCACGAAAGCCAAGGTCTACACAGTCACCGTGGCACATATGTTCGTCGTAAAAAGCGTTTTCCGCTTCCCTATATTCCGGGTCACTGAATGTTCCGGCCGCTTCATGTTTATTGATGGCGTCCTGATAGCGCTGTGGAAGCATTGTGATCCATTCACGGTTATCAGCCACCCACTGCGGTGTACTGATCAGCGGAGAGCCAAAAATAGCAGCGCGAAGACCCTTTTCATTTTTAACGGCGTATTCAGCGGACAGTGTCCCGCCCCAGCTATGACCGGCGATGATTACTTCTTCAAGGCCTAGTGCTTCACGAATCTGGCTGATCTCTTTAACGAAATGCTCTACCGTCCATGTGCTCTGGTCATCGATATCATCTACAAATTTGGCAGACATGCCGTTGCCAAGTTGATCATAAAGGATAACCGGATAAGTGTCTGAAAGTTCCACATAAGGCATAAGCCCACGGTGGGTGCCGCCAGGGCCGCCGTGCATGACAATTATAGCAGGTGTTTTGCCAAGATGCTCCATACCGTTCATGCGGTACCATAATTTACCACCGTCCACCTGAATATAGCCCGACTGGTCCGGGTCCTGATGAGAGAACGCGGGAATGGTGAAAAGAGATATAGAAAGAAGTAAAAATATGCGCAGAATTTTCATGACAAACTCATTTTAATTTGTTTAAGTATTTCATGAACATTTAAGACTAATTCGAAATTGAATGCAAGAGTGTAGATAACCATGAAAAAGAAATTCACCCATAGAATAGCCACCATGGATGATGTTCCGGCAATTCGAGAATTGATGGACTTGGCAATTTATGAACTTCAAAAAGATTTTCTTGATGAAAAGCAGCTAAAGGCAGCTCATGAACATATGGGAATTGATTATACATTAATCGAAGACGGCACTTATTTTGTAATATTGCACGGCGAAGGCACAACCAATGAAACCATCGTCGGCTGCGGTGGATGGGGCAAACGCGCAACCCTTTACGGCGGAAGTCATTCAGCGGGCCGAAGTGCGAAACTTCTTAATCCAAAAACCGACCGCGCCCGAATACGCGCCATGTACTGCCACCCTGAATGGGTAAGAAATGGTATAGGCAGTTTTATTATGGATACAGCCGAAGGTGCCGCCAAAGCGGCCGGCTTCACAAAAATGACTATGGGTTCGACACTCGCCGGAAGGCCGCTTTATGAACATTATGGTTATAAAGTCGTAAAAGAAAATGTTGATGTAAGTGAAAATGGTGTCGAAGTTCCAATTCTCACTATGGAAAAGGATTTTTAAATGACCGTCCATCATACCAACCGAACCATTCACCTGACCGACATTGTTTTTCCAAAAAACATTAACCATCATGAAACGCTTTTTGGTGGGGCGGCGCTTAGTTATATGGATAAGGTGGCCTTTATTGCGGCGACGCGTTATGGGCGGCGGCATTTTGTAACCGCATCCTGTGATAATATTGATTTTCATAAGCCAGCCCATAAAGGAAATATCGTTGATTTTGCGGCCACGGTAATTGACGCGGGTAGGCGATCATTAAAAATCGAAGTGGTAATGAAAGCGGAAGACATGCTAACGGGTGAACAAGTAGTTTGCACGCGCGGTATATTTAATATGGTCGCCGTACCCGGGAAAGATAATCAGAGTATGGATGATGTGGCCCTTTCAGAACTTGTTATGTCTGAAAAATCATATGACGATAAAGATGCTGATCTTCGCATAGTCGAACTTGTTTTTGCCGATGATACAAATCATCATGGTTCACTTTTTGGTGGTCACGGCCTTTCATTGATGGCAAAAGCGGGCTTTATCGCATCAACCCGAAAATGTCGGGAAGTGATGGTGCTGGCATCACTAGAAAGCACTAATTTCGAAGCTCCCATTCAAATAGGGGAAATAGTTGACCTATCGGCCAAGGTCATATGCATCGGAACAAAATCACTAACCGTAAATGTAAAAATGTGGGGCGAGGAACTTCTTTCAGGCAAACGTACATTCTGCGCCGACAGTGATTTCATCATGGTCGCCGTTGATGAAATCGGACGTGCGAAAGTGATTGAAACTTAAAACTCAATCCCTTTAGCATCACAGATAAAGGCCATGAGCGGGCTTGCGGCGTCAAAGGTTTTTGCTGCTTCATCCAAGAAATCTGCTTTTTGGGTTACCTTATAATCCGGTTCATTTTTCATGGCGAAGAAGCTTTTTCTTTTTAGATCTTCTATATATTTATGCTCGCCGTCATAACCGCGCGGCGGGCGTTTAAGGCCGTCGCCTTTTATTTCACCGAATGTATTGATGATGTCTTCATTTTCAATTACCGCCTGCCATTTTTTGGGATAATAGCAAATGCGGTCACGAATTTCGCCGAGTGTTGTGCTATCGGGTAACCAAATACCACCACCATAAAAAATACTGTCTTTTTTTAAGTTAATATAAAACCCGGGCGCATGGGCATCTTTGCCTAACTTATGACGAAATTGAATTCCGGCATTTTCCTTATAGGGACTTTTATTTTTTGAAAAGCGGGCATCACGGTATATGCGAAACATTGATCCGCCATTTGCTTTGGCGATGGCTCTATAATGCGGGGAAATATCCTTTAACCGCTCACCCATATCGACAATAAAATCCATACACGGCATGACAATATCGCTTTTATAACGTTCTTTATTTTCAGTGAACCATTCGCGGTTATTATTATCTGCCAGTTCATCAAAAAACTGCCAGAATTCTGGCTTGAAACCTTCAAAATAAGCCATTCTATTCTCCGCGCCTTAGACCGAAATCAAGTGGGTCTTTTACAATGATGCTAAAGGCACCAAAATCATAACTGCGACGACCCGTCGCTTGCGTAAATTCTGTTGTGGGGTTAATGATGGCCAGTGACGCTGCGCGAAGCTCATTTAAATAATCAACTGATTGCATGGTTTCATTATGACCAGGCAGTAGAAAATCAATGCCATTTCTATTGCTGAACATAATCTGTGCCGACATAAAGAAATCCTGAAAGCTCGCCGTATCGGAATAAAGGTAAATCGGCGCGGGGTAAAAAGTATCTCCGGTCATCATCATGCGGTTTTGCTTATCCACTAAAATCACACTATCCGGTGAATGTCCGGGGATATAAATGACCTCAATCTCACGTCCGCCCAGATCAATAATTTCACCATCAGCAACAAATTTATCAATCTCGTAGGCTTTGCTTTCATAAAATTCAAACGAAAAAGTATCAGGCAAGTTTTTCCAGATTGTCTCCGGGGTCATACTTCCGCCAATTTCGTCATGTGTGTGCCCTTTTGCATTGTTTGCCGTATAAGGCATGTTAAGGCCGTAGACCGTATCATATTGATAGTTACTGCTTACATGGTCATAGTGGCTATGGGTATTCATTACGATGATCGGCAGCTGTGTGAGCTTGTCTGTGACCGCTTTAAGATCACCAACGCCCTGCAAAGTATCAACCAGCATTGCCCGCTCAGTACCAAGCAATAGATAACTGATCGCTTCCTGCCACTGGTTTGGCTCATAAATCGCGTAGGTGTTATCGGTCAGTTTATAAACTTCGAACCAATCCTGTCCGGTATCGATCTGCTCATACTCAGCCCATGACGCGCGCGGCATTACATCATACCAATTTTCCTCGCTTGGCACATCCGGCGCTTGATCGCATGATGCTGTGAAAATAACCGCTAGCAGTAATATTAGTTTATATTTCATTCTATAACCTTTTTGAGATGAGCTCTTAACTCAGATTTATCCATTTTTTCTAGATCAACTTCAAGCATTTTTGTTATGCGGCAAAGCAGAATATTAAATGTGTCCGTAAAATTCTCTTCCATATTTCCAAACTGTGCCGCTGGATCAGGTAGCCCCCAGTGCACATGCGCTGAATTTCCCACATAAGAAGGACAGTTAAGTTTTAATATTTCGTCGCACAAGGTGATAACGATATCCGGTTCCCAACTTGTGAAATGATCCCATGATTTGCTGACCAGATTTGTGGAACTATAATGATTATCCTTCAAAATCCTGTGCGCAACGGTATGGATATCATCCTTATTATGACTGCCACCACTTTGGGTTTTGATATTCTGGGTTTCATATTTTCTGGTAATGGACTCAGCTATAATACTTCGGCTTACATTATGGGTGCTAAGATATAGTATTTTCATTCGGGCGGGTCTTTCACCAATGCTGCAAAACCATCAAATTCATAACGCCTTCTATCCTCACCTTTGGTATAAGGGGTGTTTGGGTCACGCATGGATAAGAACGCATCCCTTAATTTAGTGAGGAATGTCGGGCTGACCATAGTACGTCCATGACCGGGCAGAATATATTTTACCTGGCCTTGCATAGCCGCCATTCGCTGCGCACTATCTAGATAATTTTTAAAGTCCGCATCCGCGCGGTGGGCCCAAAGTGTTGAAGGAAAAAAAGTATCGCCGGTCATTAGTAGGCCAAGTTCACGATCAAAAAATAGCATGGAATCCGGTGTGTGGCCGGGAGTAAATATAATTTCAACCTCACGCCCGCCAAGATCAATAATTTCACCGTCCTCAACATATTTGTTTATTTCAAATGGTTTGCTTTGGTAATTTTCAAATGAAAAACTATCTGGCAGATTTTTCTTTATCGCTGAGGGCTGAATAGCATTATCCCATGTTGCTTTGGGATGACCACTGGAGTTTTTTTCGGTAAACGCAAGGTCACGGCCATATATTGTTTCAAAATGATGATTATTGCTCACATGATCATAATGACTATGGCTGTTTATCACTATGACGGGCAGGGTGGTTATAGCATCAACCGTTTTCTTTATATTACCGATCCCCATGCCGGTATCGACTAGTAAAGCTTTATCACTGCCGAGTAATAGATAAGATATTGTTCCCTGCCAATGGTTTGGTGCGGAAATGGCATAAGTATTTTCAGCAATTATGTAAGTTTCGTACCAGTTTTGCCCGGCGTCAATTTTGGGGTATTTATCCCATGATGATGTTGTTTCCTGTGCATATAAAGAAACAGATAAAATTCCAACAAAAATAACAATCAGATATTTAATCATTGGCAGACTTTCTCAAATAATTTGTTTAGTGCACTTGTGTCCATAGTTTCAAACTCTTCCTCTAACAGCCCTCTAAAACGGTTTTCAAGAATAGTAATGGTATTATCAAAATTTTCGACTTCATTTTCACTGTTTTTTGAAGGATCATTGAGCCCCCAATGGATTTTTAAACAGTTTCCAAAATAAACCGGGCAGGTTTCGCCAGCAGCTTGATCACAAAGAGTGATAACCACATCCGGCGAGAAGTTTTCAAACTCGTCCCAAGACTGGCTTTTTAAATTGTTTATATCATAACCGTGACGCGCTAAATGCTTTAAGGTGAGGGGATGGACATGACCGCGCGGACTGCTTCCTGCGCTTCTTGCAATAATACGAGGGGTGCTAATTTTGTTCGCCACAGCTTCCGCAATTATACTTCTACAGGCATTATGTGTGCATATTAACAAAATTTTCATTGGTTTGCCCTATTTTTAGTGCAATATACATGAAGATGAACCAATAAGAACCGGAAAAGGTGTTTTTGATGCGACTAATAACATTGCCCTTGATATTTACAGGCTTTATTGCTGCACAGTTTAGTGCCAGCGCCCAATCCGTTATGGATGATCCACTTGTTGTTGCAGCATATGCAAAAACAGCGACACCAACAGGCGTTCAGTATAGTGATAAGATATTTGCGGAAAGCAGCAAACAATGGTTTGTAGGTGATCTGGAAATTGCCAATATTATATATGCTTCTGCCCCGCTTAAAGAAAGCTCTTATAGTTGGAAAGGGCGCCGTGAAGGATTTATGGGCAATTATGCTAAAGCTATTGAAATTTTCACCGAAGGAATGGAACTTTTCCCTGATAGTTATGCTCTTTATCGTTACCGCGGTTATCATCTGGTGAGAAATTACCAGTTTGAAGAGGGGATCGCTGACCTTCGTCACGCAGAACAACTCATTGAAGATGTCGACGTCGAGCCAATACAAGATGGCATACCCGGTAAATCAAATTTTAGCCCAAGCACCTTTAAAAGAAACATTTATTTCTACCTTGCTCAATCCAGTATGGCGACGGGGGATTATAACACCGTTATTGAATATATGGATAAATCAGTTGAAGCAAATGAACTTCGCGATGAAGATGACTTCCTAGTCGCGACATCATTTTTCAAATATATGGCAATGCGTAAACTTGGCCGTCATGAAGAAGCCATTGAAATGGTTAAAGCAATACCAAATGGCCTTGATATCATTGATAACCACTCATACTACGAAGCAATTATGTTTCTAAAAGGTCGTTATAGCCGTGAACGGTTCGAAGGACGCGCTGATAGCCTAGGAATATATGCTATGGCCATGGTTGATCAGTTCGATTCCCTGCTAGAAGAAGATCAGGAAGACGCAATAGAAAAAGCAAATAGCGCCAAAGAACTTTTCACACAAGTAACGAGCAATAATCATAAAGGTTATTGGCTTGCGGAAGTAGAACTGCTATCCTCAGAGTAATTTAAATATAAACACTTTAAGGGGACAGTTGTTGCGGACAATTATTGCTTCTATTTTCTTATTATATTCACTAATTTCAATTGGTTATGCACAAAATCATGATAAAGTGGTTGAAGTAGCCTATGCTATGACACATACGCCTACCGGGCGTGCTTTTAAAGAAACGCGTTTCGCACCTGAGACTCAGGCTTATTTTGAAAAAGATCTCGAGATTGCTAAAAAAACCATGGATATTGCTCCGGAACGTGAAGACAGCTATGTCTGGCTTGGACGGCGTTATGGCTATTTGGGAAAACTCCCTGAAGCAATTGAGGTTTTTTCAAACGGTCTAAAGCTATTTCCTGAAAGTTACAGGCTTTACCGTTACCGTGGCCGTCATCTTGCCCGTAATTACCAATATGAACAGGCGATAAAAGATTATAGAAAAGCCGCTGAACTTATTGAAGACGAGCCGGATAGTTATGAGCCAAACGGTATTATTAACGGTCTAGCCATTACATTAAGCACTTTTAAGCAGAATATTCCTTATTATCTGGGTCAGACCAGCATGGCGACTGGCGATTATGAAACCGTTTATTCCGCCATGGATGAAGCGATCAATGTACCGGTGTTGTTTGCTTATATGGAAGAACTTATTCCGGTTACTTACTGGAAATACATGGCGCTCCGTAAAATGGGCAAACATCAGCTTGCGGAAACGGAACTTGCCAAAGTACCTGATGAGTATGAGCTTATTGAAAATGATACTTATCATGCTGCGGTTAATTATCTTAAAGGTAACTATGAACGCGATGATTTTCTTAAATCGGCTGATAGCCTAGGAAAATATGCCGTTGCCATGAAAGATCACTTTGAAGGCAGAAACGAAAGCGCCATTAAAATCTGGAATGAGCTAACGGACGCAGGACCCATGGGTTTCTGGCCTGCCGAAGCTGAGCTGATGATGATGAGAGAAAAAGAGTAGCTTTATCCGCCTGAAATAATTTTGTTGTATATTTCCTGATCGGTAGCGCCTTCGGTGCCGAATAATAACACCTGTGAATTTTCATCAAGGCCAAGATCTGCTTTGAGGGCTGGATTGTCTTTAAGCTCCAATAATAGCGCAAGTCCGGCGACACCGCTTTCCCCGGCTTCAATTTTTGGATCGTCGCCCATTCCAAGAGCAAGCAAGCACATGGATGTAGCTACATTTTCGTCAGAGATGGACGTGAAATCGTCTGCGTTATCTTTTAAAATATCCCAACCAATTGTTGATACTTCACCGCACGATAGCCCCCCCATCATGGTTTCAGTATCAATATGAACCATTTTAGGCCGGCCCTTAATAGCACTCTGAAGTAGGCAATCAGCCGTTTCTGGCTCCACAACAATAAACCGTGGCCGTTTATCTCCCCAGATTTTAGAAGCATGAGCGCATATAGCACCAGCCAGACCACCAACACCGCCTTGAATAATGATATGACTTGGTATTTTGCTGTCGGGGAGCTGGTTTTCCATTTCTCTGGTCATAACCGTGTAACCGGCCATGACATATTTCGGAACATAAGTGTATCCGTCATAGGACGTATCGGAAATGATGTGCCATTCATTTTCAATGGCATCTCTTTTTGTCTTTAGAAGACTATCATCATAATTTCCGTCTACCCATTCAACCTTTGCCCCTAGAAGCTCAACGGCGATAGCACGACTTTTACTAACGCCTTTATGCATATATATCATACAGTTAATACCGCACTGTTTAGCGCCCCAAGCCACAGAACGCCCATGATTACCGTCTGTAGCCGTAGCGACGGTGAAATCTTTTAAATGTTCTGAATATTTGCCCGAAAGAATATCTTGATCTGTAATTGTATTATCAGAAAGAAGAACGCTTAAATGCTCCTTAAGGACATGAACCACAGCGTAAGCACCGCCAAGTGCTTTAAAACTTTTAAGGCCAAATCGGTGCGCTTCATCTTTATAATAAATTTCCCCTAATCCAAGCTCTGCTGCAAGGGCAGGAAGCTGATGAAGCGGCGTAGGCGTATATTCTTGCCAGTTTTTAATGGAATTATAGGCATCATCAAAAAGCTGAACATTTAATACATTATTGGTATCACTATAGTTCGGATTATTTTTAAAATGCTGGGCCAATAAATCACTTCCTTAAAATGATGAGTTCTCGGTTTTAAGAAACTCTATTTCCTTTTTCTTTGAACGTCTACCCAAGATTTTATTCCTATGAGGGTATCTTCCAAACTGATCAATAATTTTTTTATGCATTAGTTCAAACTTAAGATAGTTTTCCATGTCCGGTGCACTAAAAAGCAGTTCTGCTGATTTGTGTATCTCTTCACTTTCACTATGCATAAGTGGCATATACATAAAGGCCCGTTGATGAGAGGTCAGATCTTTATCAAAACCTTTCTCAATAGCGCTCTGTGACAAGCAAACAGCAAGAGGATCTGTAGCAAAGGACTGCTTTTTATCTCTGAATATATTTCTTGGAAACTGGTCTAATATAATTATTTCAGCAAGGGCTGATAAGGGTTTATAACGCCAATTAAAAAGTTCACCCGCCGCAGCCTTTTCATATATATCTGAAAATTTACTGTTGATTTTTTTGTCAAAAGCAGTGCTTTTTTCCCACCATTGTTCTGGCTTAATTTCCTCGAACCAGAAATTAATTACATCACCAGCAGATGCAGGTTTCTTCTTAGCCATTTTACTTCCCTCAATTCTAATCATACTATAAATCGCACTATTATTATAATAGTTTATAAAAGGTTAATAAAATGAAAACTTTTATATTCTTAGCTTCAGAATTATTCTTCTTTAATGATCGGTTTTTTTAGTTTTTTTCCGATTATACAAATGTAAATACCGGCCGGAACAGCAAGTACAGCAAGTAAAAATGGTTTTATAGCATCAGATAGCCCACCAAAACCTACCGTGCTAATAATAAAATAACCATACATACTGCCAAGTGCGATCATCAGGCTGCCAGATGTCATTAATATAAGGCGCAGAAATTTATAGTTAAAAATCGCGCTTTCTGTTTTATTTTTGCTCATTAAAAAATCCTGTTTTATT
>JABJKT010000171.1 GCA_018660225.1 Kordiimonadaceae bacterium | reverse complement strand
CTTATTTAAGGTTCCGGCAAACTTGTTGTCGGCGAAGGACCGATCAGAACCGGTGTTACGGCAATATTACCTCGCGGGCGGACCTTTGACCCGGTGTTTTCTGGATGGTACGCGCTTAATGGTAACGGCGAAATGACTGGCACGACCTGGGTTGAGGAAAGCGGCTTTCTTGAAGGTCCTGTTATGATCACCAATACCCACAGTGTTGGTGTGGTTCGCGATGCGACCATTGAATGGGAATATCGGAATGATTATTTTACCCCGCTTCCGGGTGATAGCGATACTTTTTGGGCGCTGCCAGTGGTCGGGGAAACTTACGGCGGTTTTTTAAATGATATAAACGGTTTTCACGTAACAAAGCAGCATACGTTTGATGCGCTTGACGCTGCCAAATCCGGCCCGGTTGCTGAAGGTAATGTTGGCGGCGGTACGGCCATGAAATGCCATAGTTTTAAATGTGGTGTTGGCACTTCGTCCAGGAAACTTTCAAACGGCTATACGGTCGGTGTGCTGGTACAGGCAAATTACGGTTCGCGAAATACGCTCACTATTGCAGGGGTGCCTGTGGGACAGGAAATTCAGGACCTTGTCCCGACAAGAGGTCTTCACAATGAGGAAAGTGGATCGATCATCGTCACCGTTGCTACCGATGCGCCGCTTATGCCGCACCAATTAAAACGGCTTGCAAGACGTGTTCCTATGGGCATTGCCAAGGTCGGTGGTTATGCTTCAAACGGGTCTGGTGATATCTTTATTGCCTTTTCAACGGCAAATGAAGATGCGTTTAACCGCGAAGTAAATCCACAACTTGAAATGCTGCCCAATGATCAGATGAGTAGCCTGTTTCTTGCCACGGTGCAGGCAGTGGAAGAAGCGATAGTCAATTCGATGGTCGCGGCGGAAACTATGGAAGGGATAAACGGCAATACAGTATATGCGCTGCCCCATGACCGGTTACAGGCGTTGCTTAAAAAATATAACAGGATGGCTGAATAAAATGAAAATAATAACTAAAGCAGAAATTGAAAAAATCCTTCCAACCCTTGACCCGATCCCGGCTATTGAGCAGGGATTTGTGGAATATTCGCAAGGTAAATGCAACATCCCGCCAGTGGGTGAGCTTATTATGGAGACGGGGGATATTCATATAAAATATGGCTGCATCAATAAGCAGGATTTTTATGTCATTAAAATTGCATCAGGATTTTTTGATACGGGAGAAAATGGTCCGATGACCAGCGACGGTATGATGATGGTATTTTCACAGAAAACAGGTGCAGTACTGGCTATTCTTCATGATGAATGTCTGTTAACGGATATCAGAACCGCTATTGCCGGTACTATTTCGGCAAAATATCTAGCCCCTAAAAATGTCACGGCGATTGGTATCGTCGGCACCGGGGTACAAGCACGACTTCAGGCGGAATATTTAAAGTCGGTAACGGACTGTAAAAAAATTATTGTCTGGGGCAGAAGTCCTGAAAAACTTGTTGAGTTTCGCAATGATATGCGTGCGAAGGGCTATGACGTGACGGCAACCATGGAAATTGAAGAACTTTGTAATAATGCCAATCTTATCGTTACGACAACGCCGGCAACTGAGCCGCTAATAATGGCATCACATGTTAAGCCGGGCACTCATATTACAGCCATGGGATCCGATACGCCCGATAAACAGGAACTGGATACGGCGCTGCTCGCGCTTGCCGATATTGTCGTTGCAGATAGTATTAGCCAATGCCAGCTTAGGGGCGAAATAAATATGGCTTTAAAAGCCGGAACAATTACAAACGATAAAGTCGTTGAGCTTGGTGATATCATCGCTAGTGGTGTGGGACGGACTAATGATCAGCAAATCACCATCGCTGATCTTACCGGTGTTGCGGTGCAGGATATCAAAATCGCCGAAGCGGTTTATTTGGCCAGTCTTTAATCCGTTAATCTTGATTAATATCAAGGGAATTGCCTTATATTTCATATAGCGTTAAGATATTGAAATAGTGTCATAATCAGGAGGCAATGGCCCAATGATGACAGATGGTACAGTATTTAAAACCGAAGAGATCACCAAGCAGTATGGCATGGGGGATACGCTTGTGCATGCGCTGCGCGGTGTTAGCTTAGAAATACCCAAGGGGGAGCTTGTGGTGCTGCTTGGCCCGTCGGGGTCCGGTAAATCGACATTTCTTAATATAATCGGCGGCCTTGATCAGCCCACATCGGGCGATGTTCATTTTAAGGGTGAGGCGTTAGCGGCGATGAGTGACCGCGAACTTACCTATTTTCGCCGTGAACATGTTGGGTTTGTGTTTCAAAGCTATAATCTGGTGCCAAGCTTAACGGCGCTTGAAAATGTTGAACTTATTACTGATATTGGCGTTAATCCTATGCCGGCAAAGGAAGCAATGCGCGCCGTTGGCCTAACTGACCGACTTAATCACTTCCCGTCCCAGCTTTCGGGCGGGGAACAGCAGCGGGTCGCCATTGCGCGCGCCATCGCAAAACGCCCTGAAGTCCTGCTTTGCGACGAACCGACAGGGGCGCTGGATAGTGAGACGGGGATTTTGGTGCTGGAGGCACTTCAAAATGTAAACCGCACCTACGGCACGACGACAATCATCATTACCCATAATGCGGCGATTGCCGATGTGGCGGATAGAGTGATATATTTTGCTGATGGTCGGGTGTCCAAAGTGGTCAAGAATGAAAAACCCAAAGATATTCACGAGATTGGCTGGTAGAAATGGTCACTGCTCTTAACAAAAAACTGCTGCGTGACCTCTGGAATATTAAAGGCCAGCTGGTGGCTATTATATTTGTGATGGCGACCGGGATTATGGCGTTTGTGCTTTCGTTCGGGGTGGTGGATAGTCTTGAGCTTGGCCGCGATGTTTATTATGACCGTTTTCAGTTTGGTGATGTGTTTGCAAATGCCAAGCGTGTCCCCCAAGGGGTAAAGAAGCAAATTCAGCAAATTGAAGGCGTCGCCCAGGTCGAAACACGGGTCACGTTCGGCACGATCATTCAAGTGGACGGTATGGATGAGCCCGCGACGGGCAGGCTTATATCAATACCCGATAACCGTGATCCGTTACTGAATAATTTATACCTTATGAAAGGGCGCATGCTAAGGCCTGATGAGGAAAACGGCGTACTGGCCGGGGAAGCGTTCGTTAAAGCGCACGGTTTTGATCTTGGTGACCGTGTCACGATGATCATTAATGGCCATAAACGTGAGCTAAGCATTGTCGGTGTCGTGCTGTCACCTGAATATGTCTATAGCCTCGCGCCCGGGGCAATGTTTCCCGATGATAAGCGCTTTGGTGTGTTCTGGATGAGCCTTCGCGCGCTTGAGGCGGCGGTGAATATGGACGGGGCCTTCAATGATGTGTCGCTGCGCTTAAGCCGCGACGCCAATGTGGAAGATGTGAAAAGTGAGCTTGATAGGATCTTAAAGCCGTACGGCGGGCTTATATCCTTTGACCGCGCTGAGCAGATGTCAAACTGGTTCGTGCAAAATGAGCTTACTCAGTTAAGGACAATGGGATATTTTGCGCCGACTATATTCCTTGCGGTGGCGGCGTTTTTGATCAATGTGGTGATGACAAGACAGGTGGCGACCCAACGGGTGCAAATCGGCATGCTTAAAGCCGTAGGCTACCGCGATATGGAAATCGCCATGCATTTTCTTAAAATGGTCATGGTGATCGTCGTGGTCGGCAGTGTTATCGGCCTTGTTGGCGGTATATGGCTTGGTTCGGGGCTGCTGAATATGTACGCTCAGTATTTCCATTTTCCTTATATGAGCTATTCTTACAGCTATGATGTGATGATTTTGGCGGTTGGTTTTTGCGCGCTCGCCGCAACTGGCGGCACATGGATCGCTATGCGTCAAGCGGCAACACTTCCCCCGGCAGAAGCCATGCGCGAGGAAGCCCCAACCGAATTTAAACGCACTATTTTAGAGCGGCTTAATATTGACCAGTTTTTCTCATTTCTAAGCCGTATTATTCTTCGGCAGTTGGAACGGCGACCGATCCGCGCATTTTTATCGGCGCTCGGGGTCGGTTTTGCGCTTTCAATACTGGTGTTTGCATTTTTCATGGAAGACAGCATGGATTATATGATGGATGTGCAATATGACGTTAGCCAGCGCGAAGATTTAATGCTGAGCTTCGTTGAGCCGCGCCACATAAAAGCGCTTGAAGAAATCCGCTTAATGCCCGGGGTGATGAATGTGGAACCGATCAGAAGCGTTCCGGTTGAGCTACGCCATCAATATCTTTCCAAGCGGACATCAATTATGGGCATTATGCCTGATCCTGATTTACACAGGGTGCTTGATCAAAATCTGCAGCAGGTGGCAATTACCAAAGGCGGCTTTATACTTTCAAAAAAACTGGCTGAAATATTAAATGTCAAAGTGGGCGATGTGGTGATTGCGGACGTGCTTGAAGAACGCCGCCCGGTGCTTGAGCTTCCCGTTACGGCGATCTACGAAGAATTTATGGGCCTCGGCGCGATAATGGATATTGAACGGCTTAATGCTTACTTAAACGAAGGGCCCGTGGTGAGCGGCGCGGCGGTTATGGTTGACCCTAATTATAACGGGCCGCTTTATAAGAATATTAAAGAAATTCCTTCAATAATCGGCATGGCCAACATGAGCCGCATGCGCGAAATATTTGAAGAACTGATGGACCAGAATATGTTGCAGATGATGGCGGTTTATATAATCTTTGCCGGGCTTATTGCCTTCGGCGTGATTTATAACACGGCGCGGATTGCGTTTTCCGAGCGGTCCCGTGAACTGGCCAGCCTTCGGGTGCTTGGTCTTACCCGTTTTGAAGTGGCTTATATATTATTTGGTGAACTGGCGGCGGTGGTGTTTGTTGCTATTCCGCTCGGGATTTATATTGGCTACGGTATGGTGGCGGGTATGGTGGCGAGCTTAGACACTGAGCTTTTCCGCATGCCGCTGGTGATTAATAGTGATACTTATGGTTTTGCAGTTATTATCGTGCTTGTAAGCGCGTTATTTTCATTTTACCTTGTTTGGCGTCAGGTTGATAATATTGACCTTGTCGCGGCGCAAAAGGGTGTGGAATAGCCAAGAAAGAGCCAAGAAAGAAAAAAGAGTTATGAAGACTATAAAAAAATATATAAAAATTATCCTTGGCGTTATGGCGGTAAGCTTGCTTGTTTATGCCTTTATCCCGAACCCTATACTGGTTGATATGGACACGGTCAAGCGCGGTGATGTTCTGGTGACGCTGGACGGCGAAGGCAAGACAAAAATCCATGATATTTATGTGGTTTATTCACCGATCGAAGGGCGGGTCACCCGCCTTGAAAGTGAGCAGGGCGACACGGTAGTGGCCGGCGAAACGGTAATCGCCAATATGAGCCCCGCTGATCCGCGCTTTGTTGATAGCCGCGCCGAAATTCAGGCACAGGCCGACATTCAGGGCGCGCAGGCGGCACTTGGTTTTGAAGAGGCACAGTTAGCACGCGCGCAGGCCGAGCTTGAATTTTCCAAAGCAGAATATGCCCGCGCCGATCAGCTTTACCGAAGCGGTAATGTATCGATTGCCAGAATTGAGCGGGCGGATTTGTTGGTTAAGCTGCGCGAAACAGAACTCAATACCGCACTATCAGGCATGGAAGTGGCGCAGAGCGTCCTAACGGCAGCAAAAGCAAGATTGTTCCAACCGGGTGATAACGACGGCGACAGCAGCAGTCTATTGGTTCATGCGCCCGTATCAGGAAAAGTGCTAAGGATATTGCATAAATCAGAAGGCGTAATCCAGTCCGGCACGCCGCTGGTAGAAGTTGGAAACCCAGAAGACCTGGAAATCGTCATTGAAATGCTTTCGCGTGACGCTGTTTTAGTCGAAGCGGGCGATACTGCACTAATCAAACGCTGGGGCGGCACAGAAGACATCACCGCGCAAGTCCGCGTGGTTTCACCTTCCGGCTTTACGAAGATTTCGGCGTTGGGTGTCGAAGAGCAGCGCGTAAACATCTACATGAATTTCATCGACGGTCCGGCTAAATGGCGCGGCTTAGGGGACGCGTTTCGGGTCGAAGCAAGCATTATTGTCGACCGGAGTGATGATACTTTGTTTGTTCCTATTAGTGCGCTGTTCCGGTTTGAAGGCCAGTGGAGCGTGTTTCAGGTTGTTGATGGGGTTGCTGTCAGGCAGGCCGTTGAGGTCGGGCGGATGAATGACCAGATCGCGGAAGTTTTGAGCGGGATTGCTGACGGTGACCAAATGGTGGTGCATCCGGGCAGTGGGGTTGTTGATGGGGTTCGGGTGGAACGGCGGTAGATACGCAACCCTCGTCATTCGCCGACTTGATCGGCGAATCTATACTGTTTCATAAGTCCATCAATTTCGAGTTTTGAATGGACCCGCCGATCAAGTCGGCGAGTGACGAAAGGGATCAATGGGAGATCAATGGGGTCGGGATCAATGGGGTCAGAGTAAATTGATTTCCCGCTCTGCGGAAATAGGCATCCTGAGCACTTAGGTTAATTATTTAATGGGGGGCTCGCCCGCCAAATCTCTGGGCAGCTCGCGCGCTTCCCCCCACCTCGCATAGGCTCGGGCGGGCGGTCGCCCTTGCCTTAGCCCTTTGGGGGTTTCGGATTGGATTGTAATTAATGTCTATCTCTACACCTTTGGGCTGATCTTGACAGTTTTTTGAAATGGGGGTATGTCTTAATTAGTTAAGTGCTTTAATAATATACATGTTCTTAGTTATTTGGCGTATTCATTTCAAATTTAAGGGGACGATCATGAGAAATCTATTTATTTTCTGTAGTATTATAGTTGCATTTTTACTTTCCTCCATCACTGTTAATGCTCAAGGCTGGTCAGATGATCAAAAGGCGGCTTGGGGCACTATTGAGACGTGGTGGGAAGTTTCACAAAAAAAAGATAGTGATGAAACCAATGCTTTATTGGCGGATGATTTTGCGGGCTGGGATAATAATATGCCAATGCCACAAAATAAATCGTCACTAACCAGTTGGTTCCGTTTCAACGGACAATATTCCACACAATTAAAATATCAAATCTACCCATTAAAAGTTACCGTGCACGGCGACATGGCGGTTGCGCATTATTATTATCAGGCGGCCGTGGAAGATAAAGAAGGCAAGCGCACAAATGAAAAAGGTCGCTGGACCGATACTTTAGTGCGCGACGGCAATGGTTGGAAATTTATTGCCTGGCAAGGTGGTACTGACGGGGAATAAGGGTTTAGGTTTTTTATTTAATGGGGGGCTCGCCCCCCGGCCTCGCGGCCTTCCCCCCCACCTCGCATAGGCTCGGGCGGGCGGTCGCCCTTGCCTCAGCCCTTTAGGGGGCTTCGGATTGGATTGTAAATATCCAGTTCTGAATGGACTCGCCGATCTAGTCGGCGAGTGACGATGGAGTATTTAGCTCTTACCTTTTTTGACTTAGCAGCCACTCTACGGCCTCTTCAGAGCTGTAGGCGGCGTCCCAGGAGTTGTGGTCTATTCCGGGGAGTTCTGTGTAGTGGGCGGGGGCGCCTCTCGCTTTTAGGGCGGCGTATATTCCTCTGGCGCCTCTAACGGATACGACGCTGTCCGCGTCGCCGTGATAGATCCAGACGGGTTTATCTTTTAATTTTTCGGCAAGTGTTTCATAGGTGTCTTGCTCAGCGCCGGGGACGGCCATGGGAAACTTTCTGTCGGCAGGGATTTCGCGGGCGATGTCACGGGCGCTTAGGTAGCCGCAGATAACCATTACTGCTGCGAACTGGTCAGTATTATTATAAGCAATGCTCCATGATCCAAAACCGCCGTTAGAAAGTCCGGTTAAATAAACGCGGTCTTTATCGGTTGAGAATTCATCATGGGTTTGCGCCAGTGCCTTTAAGGCGAGCGGTGTTTCGGTGCTGATCCAGCCACCGGGGCGTCTTGACTGGGGGAATACGATAATGGCGGGAAAGCGGTCGACATATTTACGAACGGCGTGGCCGAGGCCTACGGCGGTTTGCATCAGGCCGTCTTTTCCTTCTTCACCGGCACCGTGCAGGAAAAGGATCACCGGCCAGTTTTTATCGGCGGTGTAATCTGCAGGGACATAAACCTGATAAAGGCGTTCTTCGCCGTCATGATTTAGAGTACGGTTTAAAAAGCCCGTTTCCATGGCCTGCGCCATCATGTTTAACGGTAAAATCAGTAGTAGAGTGAAAAATAAAATAGCCCGCATTTCAAAATCCTTTTTGAATAAAGCGACTGTGATCGCCTTTAAGGATTTTGACTATATATAAAGTTGGAATAGCTGTCTAGCGGGTGCAGGCTTGCCCGCTTAGATGTAATCTTCTGGAAGTGGGCTACAGCCAAGAACGTCTATGGCAGTATCGCGAGAAAAAGGTGTTAGCCACGGGTTAACGGTAATTGGTTCTGCGTTAATTTCAGGGAACTCAGTCAGATACTGTTTAAGTTCGTCAAGATCGGCAGAGGCAATAGTTGAGCCGCTTGTGGAAAGGTTTAGCTTACCCACTTGGATGAACTGGCCCGCTTTAACGCGAAAAGCCATTGTGTGATGCTCAAACTTAGTGATGGTGCGTTCGCGGCCACTAATGAATGTGGTTGCGTCAACGACCCATACGCCAGGCTCAAAAGCTTCAACGATGTGAGTGTCGCCGGCAAGGCCTTCTGCGCTGAACTCATCGCCAAAAGTGGCTGAGTGTGTCACATGACAGGTTAGCGGATCGATGCGTGAAAAGCTGAGCGCTGCAAGGCCACTGTCACTATCCATAGCAAGGGCAACAAGGCCATTTTCGCTACTCGCGTCAAACGGAAGGTTTAAATCGGTCTGTTCAGGTAGTTCTGATGTATAGCCAAATAACGTCAGCATCAGCATGGCGGTAACGGTTTTAAACATAATCTACACTTTTAACTCAATTATTGAAATCTCGCGGCACTATAGGGGTGTTTTTTTAAAATGCAAGCATTAATTAATGGTTTGTTAAGTTTTTTAAAATGTAGGGGATGGGGGAGGTTTCCGTCAGGCATCGAAACGTGTTATGATGGTGTTTAGCGAGAATTCTATGTGGATAAACATATAAGGAGCGATGGAAATGAAAAAATATTTAAGCTTGGCGGCACTAAGTTTGGGGACCTTAATATATAGTCCGCTTGCATTGGCGCAGCAATATGAGGGGCGTTATGACGGGGGTATGATGATGAATAGTGGTTGGGGTGGTTTGTTTTTTGGGCCATTGATGATGATCTTCTGGCTTGGGGTGGCAGTTTTGGTGGTGATCTTTGTGGTGCGGCTGGCCGGTGGTGGGCGTCACCGACACTATCACCATAAAATGCATGGCCCCGTGGGGCTTCTTAAAACACGGCTGGCGCGCGGTGAAATTTCCAAAGAAGAATATGAAGAACTTAAAAAGATACTTGAAGAGTAAGGTCGAGCTAAGCTCACAAGCTTGACTGGAACGCCTCAATAGTCTTATATGATAATCAGGAAAGATGAAATAATTTCATAGCCTTAAATACATATAAGGACGGGGAATATTAGCAAATTATTGGATGTTATCGCCGATGTTTTTAGTAAAGAACTGGATGACAGTCTTACAAAGCGTGCACAACAAAAAGGTATTCTGCCGACGGCGGAAAGCGTAGATGCGACATACCTGAATGAAAATGCTGCGGTTAACCTTGAGGATATTCTGAGTAATTCTTCCCTAGTAAAATCAGGACAGGTCAAGCTGTTGGGACTTGGAAAGCTTAAGCTTAAAATGGGCAGTAAATGGCTTTCTTTGATTGCTAGTATTCATGATCATATGAATTCGATTATTAAAAAACATATTGGACCGAAAGATGTGTTTTTTAACAAATCTGATGAGGAATTTATTATTGTCTTTGCCACTACAGAAAATCAAGCTGCCAAGCTCATTTCAGCGAAAATTCTGCAAGAACTGACCGAAAAGTTCGCTGGGTCAGTAGATACGGAAGATATTATCGTTAAAACGGCGATAGAAACATTAGATGGTGATGTGATCTTCAAGGATAACGACCTAAAATCATTGCTCGAGCAGTTCAAGAAAGACGAAGCAAAGAGGGGGCGTTATAATAAGCCCGGTTCTAAAACGGCGAAAAAAGCAAAATCTGATTTTAAATTTGTTTATGAACCCGTTTGGGCCGTGCGTAATGAGACAATTACCACTTATATGGTTGATGTGGTCTCTGGTTTTGGAAAAAACTCCAAAGGGTTCACAGTGCCGAAGAAAATAGGCCATAAAGTGCTGGGTACTCAAAATTCCAGAAAAGATAAGTTTAAACTCGATTTGTTTATATTGAAGAACAGTCTTTCAACGCTCAAGAAAATGCAGCGGAAAAAAGTTAAATCAATTTTCAATATTCCGGTAAGTTATGACAGTATTTTTAAATCTGATGCACTTGTGGAATATGTTGCTCAATGCAAGGATATTACACAGGCTTTGAAAAAATATATAATTTTCACGCTCAGAGATGTGCCGAGGGGAATTCCAGCATCGAAGCTAGAATTCATAACAGCCAGTCTAGGTAAATACTCAGCTGGGATGGTACTTCAAAGCGCAAAGGGTGGTCTGGATCTTAAAAGGTATACAAATAGTGGCATTAATATTATCGCTATTGATATCCTGGAATACGGGAAAAACATAGAAAAGGCATGGCAGAAGATTGAGCCTTTCATTGAGGAATGTCATCTTAACAAGTTTCAGGTTGCTATCCTCAATGTCAACACAGTTGAAGAGCTTATGCTGGCGAGAAAATATATGGCAGATTATATTTTCGGGCGTGGCGTTGGCGCGCTCGAGCAAAGCCCGGGCCATATGAAGAGAATTAAATGGCACGAACTATTAGAAGCTTTATGAAATAAAAGGCCGGAATTTCCCCGGCCTTTCTCGTTAAAAGTATCCCTAAGTTTTACTCAGGCGGAATATGGTGATGGGAAATGACTTCAGCAGTATGGGAAATCATCGCTTCATAGTCGGCCATAAGCTTACGAGCGTTTTCTGCGCCGCCATTTTGTTCGGCGAGAGCGATCCAGAATTTTTCGCCGCCTTCGGTTACGCTCCAATCAAAATTAGCCATGCTTTTTCCGCGGTTCCAGTAAAACCCGGCGTCCCATTCGCCTGTTTGAAAATGAAGTATAAAGGGTTGCGGGGCTTCGGCGGCGACTGCGGCAGGGTTAAAATATTTCATTATATGCATGGCGGCAGTGCCGGACATGCCGTTTTTATATTTTACCAGGACGATTTCAATGAAATCTACATTACCGCGCTGGCGTGCCGTGGGTAGTCCCTGTGCGCTGGCAATTTCCGAAAGCCCAAACAGCAGGATCATTGTTGTTAGTATAAATTTAGTCATTATTATTCCCTCTTTATATGAGTGTATATGTGAAACGCCCGAAATGATGCCGGGCATCAGGTTAGGTTGGTTAAATTCACTAATTTTACAAACTTGGGAAGCGTGAACGACCTTTATCCGCCGTTCTTAATACTGAATACAAAAATACTCAAGAGGCGGAACATATCAGAAAAAGGCATCTTTTACAATCATTAGTGGTTGATGGGGCATTGTGTATAGCGATAAGGGTATGGCGGCGACGAAAAAAGGCCGGAATTTCTTCCGACCTAATTAATTAGAATATTACTTATTTAAAGTGTTAGTTGGCAGGGGGTAGATGTCTATTGTAAATGTCTGTGGGAAATGCTTTGTGTTTCCCGGGCAATCATGGCGGTATAGTCAGCCATGATTTTTCGTGCGGCTTCTGCCCCGCCGTTAAGGTCGGCGAGTGCTGCCCACCATTTTTCATCGTCGGCGTGGACTGGCCAATCAAAGCGGGCCATGCTTTTACCGCGGTTAAAAAACAGGATCGCGTCCCAATCACCGGTTTGCATGTGAAGAATGTCTGGGGTCGGGGTGCCAGCCTTATTTGAGGCGGGGTTAAAATAACGGAACCAATACATTCCTGCGGTGCCTGACATGCCGGGTTTGTATTTTACATGGACAACTTCAACAAAGTCGGCATTGCCGCGCTGACGCGCCGTTGGAAGGTCCTGTGCGGATGCTATTTCCGATAGACCGAAAAGAGCGATCATCATGGTAAGTATTAATCTAGTCATTATTTTTTCCTCTATTATTTATGTTTTTTGAATGGCCCTTAGGGGCTCGGGTAATGAACTTGGATAGTGTTTGTAGATATAGCAGTAGTCGCGGTTTATTGCAATTTTGGGCAAAATTGCGATGAAGTGAATTTATTCTGCGATGAGTGAGCGCAGGGAGTGCTTGATTAAGCCCGTATTATGATTATCTGAAATATATGCGGCGATAAACGCGGCCAACAGAATTTAAAAGAAGACGACAGGAAAAGAAAATGAACAGTTATAATTTTATGAATTTACTTAAAGATAGTGGTTATGTACCGGCATTACAGGAAACATCTATCGCTGATGAACTAGAAAATGGCTTAAACAACATAGCGACATATTTTGAAAAGCGCGCCACTGACCATAGTTTTATGGGCTTGCTAAACGATAAAGGCTATTCCTTAAACCCAATTCATGTTGGCGTTAACGATAATCATAGTCTTACCCAACTTGCATCATAAATTGTCCGGGCGCTAGCGTCATTATTATGTTAGGATCATTTTGTGATACAGATAATAATGGGAGCCATCAAGTGGAAGACGATTATACAAGGCGCAAGTTTATACGCAGCAGTGGTTTAACAATGGCAGCAGCAGGAGGGGTTATGGCATTAACTACTAAAAGCGATGACGCTGAAGCGGCCCAAATGATGGGCGAAGGCGGCGAAGCGCCAGATGCAGCAGGCTTCGGTAAATCACTTAAAGGTGTCGGTATAAGCCTTCTGGTCACCGATGTCGCAGCGGCAGTAGAGTTTTCCACTAAGATCCTTCAGGCGAATAAAATATACGCCGATGATAATTTTGCTATTATGCGCCACGGGATGAGCGTATGGATGCTTCATTCTGACAGTACCTATCATAGTAATCCCATGCTCGGTTTAGTGCAAAATCAGGACGGGCGCGGGCGCGGCGTTGAACTACGGCTTTATGATCAGGACCCGGACCAAGCGGAAGCAGCGGCCAAGCAGGCCGGCTACGAAATTCTTTTTGAAAGCTTAAATAAACCCCACGGCCTACGGGAATGCTATATTCTTGATCCCGATGGCTTCTGCTGGGTGCTTAGTCGCCATCTGAAGGACGACGAGCAATAAATTCTAAGTAAACTATGCTTACATTAAAACAAGTTCAGCAGGGGTTAGTTTTAAAACATCAACTACTTTGTTAAACATGTCAATTTCGCGGCTGTGGGCTTGACCATCGGAAAGAATAATATTTTTCAAGCAGCGTACGATTGTAATTTTATCTGTCTGTTCAAGCTGTTTTGAAACAGATTTTAAATATTTATCAATTTCGCGTCTTTCAATGAATTCAGAGTTGGCAGCCATATGAACCTGAGCAGAAGTTACAGAAAGTCCTAGCTCGTCATTAATTATCTTCTGTACCGCCTCAACTTCTATTTGTTGTATATTTGTATCAGCACGGGTCATCACAGATAGTGTTTTAAGCAAGGCTTCTTGTGGTACAGTAAGTGACATCTTATTCTCCAAGTGGATTCGTTAATTTATTATTTAAAGATATAAACAAAACTTGCCTATAAAAATCAACTTTATATTGAAATATAGAGTGATTTACGCTTCATTGGATTAAATGTGATGCTTTTGATAAAAGGAAAATAAATGACAGATGGTTTTAAAGCCTTGATTGCGACGGCGGTAGGGGAGCGAGATTATGAAATTTCGTTTAAAGATATTACAGAGGATGATCTGCCGGATCTTCCCGTTTTGGTAGAGGTGGATTATTCGACGGTTAATTATAAAGATGCGCTGGCCATAACCAAAAAAGGCCGGATCATTCGCAGATTTCCCATGATATGCGGTGTTGATATAGCAGGTAAAGTAATCAGCAGCGATGATGATCGTTGGCAGACTGGTGATGAGGTTATCGTAAACGGTTTTGGCATTTCTGAAACAGAGCAGGGGGCCTATACGCAGCGTGAGCGCTTATCGGGCGATTGGCTGGTGAAATTGCCGGACGGACTATCAGCTCGTCAGGCGATGGCCATTGGTACGGCTGGCTATACGGCGATGCTGTGTGTTCAGGCGCTAGAAGATAATGGTGTTAAGCCGGATGGTGGTGAAATTCTTGTGACCGGGGCGACGGGCGGCGTGGGATCGGTAGCGACGATGATACTTGCCAAACTTGGCTATAGCGTAGTTGCCGTGACCGGACGCATGGAACATGAAGGCTTTCTTAAATCACTTGGCGCGGCTGAGGTTATTGAGCGAGCCGAGCTTGACCGCGATGCGAAACCAATGGAAAAGGAACGTTGGGCCGGAGTTGTTGATGCTGTTGGCGGTAAAACGCTGGCTACGGCGATTGCGCAGACAAAATATGGCGGCACAGTAACGGCCTGCGGCCTTGCCGGTGGATTTGCGCTTAACAGCACGGTGATGCCTTTTATCCTGCGCGGTGTTAAGCTTATCGGTATTGATAGCGTCATGGCGTCACTTGAGAAGCGCAACAAAGCATGGCAGCGGCTGGCTAAGGATATAGATCACGCTCTGCTCGAGCGGCTCACTACAGAAATAAGTTTTTCGGATCTGCCAAGCGCTTGCGCCGATCTACTGGAAGGACGGACCAAAGGACGCATGGTGGTTAAGATCGGTTAGTTGCCTCCATAATATAAAAATTATATTTTATTTCTCAGAGCTATAAACAGACTGTTCAAAATCTGAAAGTAGTGTCCTTACACCACTGTCTCCGTTGGGTGTAATCTGGTGCATGACAACGCCACTAATGTTATTTTTTCGATCAATCCAAAAATTGGTATTAACGGCTCCACCCCAGAAAATACTACCTACAGTGCGACCTTTGCTTGTCGGATCATTAAAGATAGCAAAGCCGAGACCAAACTTAAAGCCGCGGTCATTTATATTAAGTTCGCCAATGTTATTTTTGGCCATTTCGTCAATAGATTGTTTGCTCAGTATGCGTTGACCATCAAGAATGCCGTCATTAAGTATGGCGCGCATAAACCTGACATAGTCACTCGCCGTTGAGACTAGCCCACCACCACCACTAAAAAAGGGATTATTATTATAATATGCACCGCCGTCAGATGGTTCAGATTGTGCTAAGGTTCCATCCTCTGATCTAATGTAGGTTGTTGCAAGTTTAGACATTTGGTTTTGAGTAAGATGAAAATGAGAGTTGCGCATTTTCAGCGGTTCAAAAATATACTTTTTGAAATATTCATCGAGTGTTAAACCGCTAATAGTTTCAACGAGCACACCCGCCCAGTCTGTATTAATGCCATATTGCCATTTGGTGCCGGGGTCATACTTTAATGGGGTTGAGAGAAATGCATCGCCCCCATCACCTATGCTCGCAGCATAGCCGAGTTCAACATAATGCCCTATGGTTTCGTCAAAAACATCATATGCAAAGCCAGCCGTATGGGTGAGTAAGTGTCGCGTCGTCATTACCCCCTCGGCGGGTCTTAATATTGGTTTGTCGTCAGCATCAAAGCCATCGAGCACTTGAAGATTTGAAAGTTGTGGTAGGTAAACGGTAATGTCGCGGTCAAGATCGATTTTCCCCTGTTCGACCAGCTGCATAACCGCGACAGTGGTGATCGGTTTGGTCATGGATGCAATGCGAAACAGGTTATCTTCTGCCATTGGTAAGTTGCCTGCAATACTGTTCTGACCAAATGTGCCGCGGTAAATGATGCCATCGGAATTTGCAGTCATAGCGACCACACCGGGTATGTTGTGTTCCGTTAGCCCCTGTTTTAGTACGGTGTCGATCGCATCGTTGCTTAACGCCGGTGATATGGCTAATGATACGCTTATCAGTAGTAATACAAATAATTGCTTTAATGAAAACATGTTACTTCCCTCCCAGAAATGATGAATATTTCAACTATAGGTAACTTATGCTAATTTGTAAAATTAATATCTTAATCACTAAATTCATCAGCCAGCGCCGTGATAAATTCGCGAAGGGCGGGGCTTAGCCATTTTTGTTTGTGGGTGGCGGACTGGAGTTTTATTTGTCCGGGGAATTTATCAGAGATGTGTATTTGTTTGATTTTGTTGGTTGCGATATCTTCTTCTGCGGCGATTTTCGGCAGGAAGGAAATGCCCATATCGCACATAATGCACTGTTTTATGGCTTCGGCGTTATCAAACCACATGACCGGGTCGAGTTTATGGCCGAGGCTAAGAAGATGATTGGAAAGAATAGCGCGGTAGCCGCAGGTGGGCTCGGTCGTTATGAAATTTTGGTCCTTTAAATCATTCAGTGATACGACGCTTTCAGCGAGCGGGTGATCATTGCTACAGATGAATATAATTTCTTCCTCGCGGTGCGACTGAATATTCAGCTCCTGATCAGTGAATACTTCCTCAAGCAGAATAGCCATATCAATTTTGCCGCTTTTTAATTCTTCAAGGGCGCGTTTTGTGCCGAGATGAGCGCGGAGCCGGAAGGTGACACCGGGGAATTTTTTACGAAATTGCGTCAGCACACAAGGTAGCAGGTAAACGCAGATACTATTGGGAGCATAAATATTAAGTTCGCCGACCACTTCACTGTCATCTTTTAGGCTTGAAATAAATTCATCTTCAATGTTTCTGAAGCGGTTAGCGTAGTTCAGAACGCTTTTTCCCTCAATGGTCAGGGCCACTTTTTTACCGAGCCTATCAAACAAAGTAAGCCGCAGTTCATTCTCCAAAGATCTGATTTGTGCCGAAACTGTCGACTGGGCGAAGTTCAGTTCCATGGCCGTTTGAGAAAAATTGAGGCTTTTTGCCAAATGCCTGAAGGTGTTAAGCTGCTTTGTATCCACGGTAAATTCCTTATATCGAAAAAATCGATCAATACTATCTATTATATTCGTTTTACTCGATTAGATAATATTTGTAGTTTGATTGCAAGCAAAAATATATTATGAAAGGAACTTAAGATGAATATGAGTATGACAAGTTTGAAAGAGAACGTGATGACACATATTGACCGCGAACCGAATATAGAAGTACAGCTATTAAATTCATTCACTTATAAAGGTGAGGGTGGTAACCCGGCCGGAGTGGTGCTGGATGCTGACCGCTTTAGTACTGAGCAGAAACAGCAAATCGCCAAGGCGGCGGCATTTCCGGAAACGGCATTTGTGTCAAATTCAGATGTAGCGGATTATAAGCTTGAATTTTTTACACCTAATAAACAGATCGCTCACTGTGGCCATGCGACGGTGGCGGCGTTTTCTTATCTAAGTCAAATTGGAAAAATAACCAAGAAATTTGCCGTTAAGGAGACTATTGACGGTAACCGGGACATCATTTTGGAAGACGGCTATGCCTATATTGAACAAATCCCGCAGTATTTTAAAGATATTGAGGGGGATGATGTTTTAACTGTAATGAATTCGCTTTCCCTTGAGCTTAATGATTTAGCCGAGGGGTTTTTGCCAAAAATATCAAATACTGGGGTATCGTTTCTGATCATTCCGCTTAATAGTAACAAGGCACTTGCGGCTAACAAGACGGATCTAGAGGCTATTAAAGCGATTAGCGATAAATATGATCTAATCGGATTTTATGCTTTTACCACTGACCCCATTGATAAGAGCCATTCAGTGACCACACGTATGTTTGCGCCGCGCTACGGTATTAATGAAGAAAGTGCTACTGGCATGGCGGCGGGTAATCTAAGCGCTTACCTTTTTGAACATATGGATTTTAAATGCGACAAAATAATCATCGAGCAGGGCTTCTTTATGCCTGTGCCGTCAAAAAGCGAGATCATTGTTACTTTAAGCGTTCAGGATGGAAGACTGGTAAAACTAATGGCTGGCGGCGTGGCAATGAGCGATAATAGCAAGTTTGTTAATATCGGCTGATTGAAATTTTAGCTTGAATAATAACCCGTTATGACGCTTTGTTAATATTTTACCTTGATTGTTGTTATGGTTAACGGGTATGGTGCATCCGTTAATCATAATATCAAAGGTTTAAGTCCATGCGCGGGTTACAGTTAATAAAGTCTAAATTATTTCTCCTTTTGGCGGGCACGCTTGTGTTAAGTGGCTGTTCTACTATTGACGGTTTTTTGGGTGGAGGAATGAATGATCCTGCCAATGTTGCGGCGAGTGAACAAGAAGAAATGGCACAGCAAATGCCGCCTGAGGAAATGGGGCCTACTCAGGAACAGCTTGATGCTGAAAAAGATCAGGCACTGGCCGAGCAGGGTATGCGGCTTATGGACGCACAAAATAAGCTTACTTTTATGCAGGGCGAAATTAGTACGCTTAACGCTGAACTTAATGCCGTAAGGCAAGAAGCGCTTGAAAAACAGGCAATGCTTGAACAACAAATGGCCGAGCCGGTAGCGCCAGCCGAAGGCGCCGTTGTTCCAAATGATGGCCCGCGTGCATCAGCATCCAACGGCGGCTACGGGCTTCACGTTGCATCATACGAACTTCAGGAAAGTGTTAGTCCTGGGTTACGTAATATTGAAAGACGAATTCCGGTTTTAACGAACGGTCGACCGATTAAGATCGCTAATGCCACAGTACGTGGTCGAAATTTTCTTCGCCTTATTATCGGCCAATTTGATCGCCAGAGTGATGCTGCCGCTGAATGCCAGCAAGCCTTATTACTAATTGATTTCTGTGAAGTTATTGCATTTGAGGGCGAAGATTATTAATAGATAGTCTTCAATGTTTATAATTTAAGGAAAATAAGTGTTTTTACGAAGTAAGTTTGCCAACGTGGTCCTAGGGGCGCTCACCCTTATAGCTATCTCACTAAATAATTCATCTAGCGTCGCGCAGGGTGTTGTCTGTACCCCAAAAAACCTTGAAAACCTTATGAATACTGACCTTTCCATCCTTAGAAAAGAAAAGCTCGACGTTAACTTTGGCCGTGCTATGGGTGGGGCGGATATTAATGCTTATTATGTGGGACAGAGCTTAAGCGCGGTCACAGCATCATTTAAAAGTAGCGCTGGTACGGCGGATATGAATTTTTTCTTTCAGAGCCGAAGTGATTACTTAATGGAATATCACATCATGCAAAATTCCAATTTTTACGGCGAACAAGACAGCGTTCTACTAACGAATGAAAAATCATATTATCATGTCTGTGACGATACGCTTCTAGCCCCGGCCTTCGGCGGCATTATCGATGATGACATCTATCAGAACATGAAACTGGTGCTTGATGTTATATTGACCGAGGAAGCGGCGCAGTAACTATTCAAGCTGCTTCTTCCAGACGGTGAAATCGCATTCTGTTGCAAGATGTTCGGCTTTATTGAAGGCGACGGTTTCGCCGGGGATATAGCCCAATCGGCTGTACCATTTCTTTAGAAATTCTTTGCTTGGGTGGCTCCAGTGGCGCGGCGTTAGCAGCTCAAGGCGCATGACTTTATGACCGCCTTCGCGGGCCCAATGTTCGGCGGCGCTAACAAGGGCGGTGCCAATGCCTGATCCGCGAAGGTTTGGATCAGCGACAAGCATACCAAACTCGGCACAAATGTCGTCATGACGTCCTATTTTAGTGGAACCGACGATTTCACCGTTCTTTTCGGCTAGTATCAGAGATTGTTCACTTAGCATGGTCCTAACATCGGAAAGGCTGGCGCGGGTGCCGTGAAATTGCCACATGCCTTCTTCGGCCTGATCATATACCGAATTAATCAACGTAAATATCAGGTCAACATTTTCATCTGTCAGGTCTTCTTCAGTGCAGTGGCGAGCTTTAATCATTTTTATGAAATATATCCAGCGTTCGAAGGGCCAGTTCGAAATGGTTGGCGTCACTGCCATTGCCGACATTTTTGGTCAGCGCCACGGCACGGTTATGGTCAAGGCAGAGCATCATCATGGTCAGGCCACCAGCGCTGCCACCTGAATGCATAACGGTGTTGGGGTGTTCTTTCATTATGGCGAGCATATCACCTGAGAAATTATTCAGATAGCGGTCAAAACCAACCACCCAGCCGATGCCGTGAAAGGATGGGGGCAGGATTGTGAACATTTCGTCCAGGGTTTCGGATTTAAGATAACCGCTTTTAGTATGGGCCATGGCAAAATTTACGATGTCGGTCGGGGTGGCAAGGAAGCCACCACCAGCATATTTATAACTGTTATTAACGGCCGGGGTATTAACAAGCGCGCCACCTACATAATCATAGGAGCCCTGACGGTTTTCTATTAGCGGTGCGGCGTCATCAAAGGTCGTACCGGTCATGTTTAGGGGATTTAGAACCTCATCACGGATGATGGCTTTAAAATCATTGCCTGAAACACTTTCCATGGCGGCGGCGATTAGTGTCCAAGCATATGTTGAATAACTGTAATCACTTCCGGGGGCGAATTTAAGCGGGCTATCCTTAAACATACTGAGCGCAGCAATTGAATTTTCATATTCGACGTTAGAAGCAAATTCATTGCCCGCATAGTGGCGGACGCCTGACACATGTGCGGTGAGCTGCCTGATGGTGATTTTGGCGTGTTTAGCGGGCCACTCGGGCACATAATCCCTAATATCCGTATCAAGATCAATTTTGCCGCGTTCAACCATTTTCATCAGCGCGGCGGTTGTTATAACCTTTGCGACAGAGCCAATACGCATTTTAGTGGCCGGGATCATCGGCAAATCATATTCAATATTGGCAAACCCAAAACCATCAGCCCATAGAACACCACTTTCATTAGCCACCGCGACATTAATACCTGGAACGCCGGGCAGGGCCGTCGCATCTGAAAACATCTTGTCCGCGATGTCCGTAGCGGTTTGAGCAAAACCATTTGCGGTGTATAAAAGAGTAATAATAAGGCCGAGGCCTATTTTAAAATGTAGCTGCATTTTCATATTCCCAAATTCCATAATTGTTTTTTTACATCTTAACAAACAATTCAATAGCAATAAACGATTAAGATTGCCAATGCTGATGCAATTTGAGTAAGCTTTTAAAAATTGAAGGAAAAATCCATGAAAAAAATCTTATTGGCATTACTGATGCTACCAATTACGGCTATGGCCCAGGAAAATCTGCCTGATACTATTGAGGCGGGTTGGAAGGGCGAGGCGGTTTGTGTTGTGCTTTTTGAGGACGATAAAATCCGTACCGGAACATGTACTTATCCGCCCGGTGTGGGGCAGGACCGTCACACGCACGGGCCTTATTTCACGTATGTGGTATCGGGCGGGACGCTAGAGGTAACATCGCCGCGCGGCACATTTCAGAGCACCAGCATCACCGGAAATAGCGGTAAAAGTAATGGTGTAGATTGGCATGAGCTTGTCAATGTCGGCGAGACGACGATTATATTCCTGTTTGTTGAGCAAAAATATTAAAAAAAGACCAATTGCGGCGCAGGATCACTTAAGTTTCTTCTTCGTGGGAAAGGCCGAGCAGGTGGTCAAGTTCACTGTGCAGCTGGTCTATCAGGTTTCGGTATCTTTGAAATTGGAGGATATTTCTGTTCCAACGCTCGGTATTTCCATAGAGTGCATTGATAAATTCCTGACTTTCGCTCATGAGTTTAAAATCACATAATTTAGGCGAGATCAAAAAACTCAAAACCTCGTAATCTGGCGGCGGCAGCAGCTTGATCATTTCAGGGAAATCATCTGGCAATTGTCGGGTATCGCTTATGATTTGGTATATGATCCCGCTTGCTTGCGACTGAAATGAAATGCGGGACAGCAATGATCTAAGTTTTTGATCTTGAAATATGGAAAGTTGGCCACTATTTGATATTTCAGTATTGGCGGGAAGCGGAAACGTCGGGATGCTAAGTAAGTGTGAACGGGCAACGACAGCGCAGTGATCATCATTCAATTCGGAAATATCGCCTTTACCATTAAAAGTATTTAAGACATCAATTAAAATATTTTTTCTTAAAAGCTCGCGCTCATAAATCCTTTGTTGTGTGGAAAAAAGCTCTGTCACCTGTTCATGAAGCTGGTTTAGATAGATGGTTTCCTGTTCGCGGTCAGCGCGTTCTTCGTATAATGCCTGAACCTGAAGGCCGAGGAATATACCGACGATAACAATCAGCACTTCGACCGTGACTTGGGACCATTCCTGTTTTCGAAGAGCTGATGTGAGACGTTGAATGATCATTGGAACTCTACCTCCGCAAGCTGGTCACCGGCTTGATATTGTTTTAATATGTCAGTCATTAATTGCGATTGCTCTATCATGGTGATTAACATTGCTTGAAAATTTATAGTTTTGCCCTGAACGTTAGCAAAGGATGCTTTGTAATCAGGGTCGTTTTTTAGCACGTCAAAATCATATACAGCAATGCCTGCTCTAGTAGTGCTGCCGGTAAATCCTGAATTTGTATTACCCGTAAAGGCCGAACGGCGATTAATGAATGGCATAACGCCCCGCATGTTTGCTTTAATATTTTCTTCCACAGCTGACGTGCGATTTAAATAACCGACGAAACCATCAAGAATTCGCCGCATTTCATTGTTGAG
>JABJKT010000170.1 GCA_018660225.1 Kordiimonadaceae bacterium | reverse complement strand
TCAAGCGCACAGGTTTCTGATGCAAAAATATAAGCGTCATTTGGAAGCTTGCCTATAACCAGTGGGCGAACACCAAGCGGGTCACGGGCGCCGATTAAATAATTTTCACTTAAGGCTACAAAAGCAAATGCGCCTTCAATTCGGCGCATAGCATCAATGAATTTATCTTGCAAACTCGGGTAAGTGCTCGTGGCTATAAGATGGATGACCACTTCAGAATCAGATGTCGATTGGAAAATAGCACCTTTATCGACCAAATGCTTCTTAAGCGTAAGCGCATTAGTGATATTACCGTTATGCGCGACGGCAAAGCCGCCACTGGCCAGATCAGCAAAAAGCGGCTGTACATTGCGAAGTCCGGCACCGCCCGATGTGGAATATCTAACATGTCCGATGGCACTTGTACCCGGTAACGATTCGATCACAGGTTTGGTATTAAAGTTATCCGCCACATGGCCGAGTGACTTATGGGAGTAAAACTGTCCGTCACCCTGACTTACGATACCGGCTGCTTCCTGTCCACGGTGTTGCAGCGCATGAAGCCCTAGCACCGTATGGGTAGAGGCTTCCTTGGTATTAAATACACCAAACACGCCACATTCATCGTGGAACTTGTCATCGTTAAATGGCGAAGTGGTTAGGGGAGAGGGCGAAAAATTAGAGGAATTAGTTTGATCCGTCATTAATCCAACTCGTTAAGGGTCAACATGTCATCTGTATATTGTTATTTGATGTTTTTGTGAACCCTTTTTTACGTTTTTGTTCCTTCACGGAGCAATTTATTTAATTCCTCGCGGGTTTCATCATCATATTGGGTTTCTTTATCGCCACTTACACTGCTTGACGGGAAGGATGGCACCATATCTTTTAACCGGTCAAGTGCTTCCATATCTTTGCGACGCTCTTCGAAATCAATGTCATCTTTATAAGGATTAGCAGCATTTATGACGCTCGCTCCATATTCGATTAACGGACGGGATTTTGCTTCCTCAAACCACTGCGGGTAATTGCCCGGTGAATAAAAGGGTGTTGTAAGGAGATAAAGAAAGCTGACGATAAGCATTCCTCTAGCGATGCCAAATAACACGCCTAGTCCTCGGTCAAGAGCGCCGACATGGCTTTCTTTAATCATCTTACCGATCATTACGGCAGCAAATTTGAAGATGATCAAACTGATTATACCAAGCGCGGCATAGGTGATCATGCTGGCCATGAAATCCGGCTGAACATAATCTATAATAAAAGGATATAAAACCGGGTGACCTTGCAGAGTAATGAAAATAGCCGCAACCCATGCTACAAGGCTAAGCGCTTCGGTAGTAAAGCCGCGGGTAATAGCAATTAATATCGACGCACCGATAATCAGCAGGACTATAATATCTATGGCGTTAATGGTTCTTTCCTTTACTTAATAATTCTTGATTATTCTAGATTTGGCGCAATGATATCAACGAGTTTTATCAATAAGTCAAGCTCTGCGGTTTTTAACCCCTTATTCTTATGCTTCATTTTTGACGGAATAAAGGCCTGAGTGAAACCAAGTTTTTCCGCTTCCTTAAGCCTAGCATCGGCCTGACCAACCGGTCTTATTTCCCCGGATAGGCTTATTTCACCAAAAATAACGGTTTCTTCTGCGATCGGATCACCGGAAAGAGACGATATTAAAGCCGCTGCAACGGCTAGGTCCGCCGCCGGTTCAGAAATTTTTAAACCGCCAGCAATATTAAGATAAATATCAAACGCACCAAGCCCAAGACCGCAGCGCGCATCAAGTACAGCGATTATCATCGCAAGGCGCGAATTATCCCAGCCAACAACGGCGCGGCGCGGCGTGCCAAGTGAGCTTTGGGCGACAAGTGCCTGAACTTCAACCAGCATAGGGCGTGAGCCTTCCATTCCGGCAAAGACGGCTGATCCAACCACATCACCATCCCGGTCCCCTAAGAATAACGCAGACGGGTTCGGAACTTCAGTAAGACCCAGATCAGACATTTCAAAAACACCAATTTCATCGGTGCCACCGAAACGGTTTTTCACGGCGCGAAGAATTCTAAACTGATGACCACGGTCGCCTTCAAAATAAAGCACCGTATCGACCATATGCTCTAAAACTCTTGGTCCTGCGATCTGCCCGTCTTTGGTAACGTGACCAACTAGTATTACGCAGACATTGTTTTTCTTGGCAAAGCTGATTAGTTCCTGCGCACAGGTCCTAACTTGAGAAACGGTGCCGGGTGACGATTCAATAGTATCGGCATACATGGTTTGAATACTGTCAATAACGACAACATCAGGACATTTCCCCATAGCGAGTGTTGCAAGAATATCCCTCAGGTTGGTTTCTGAAGCCAGCGAGACAGGGCTATCAGCAAGACCTAAACGTTCCGCGCGCATCCTGACCTGTGCGACACTTTCTTCACCGGATATATAAACCGTATCCACACCGTTATTAGCCAGATTGCTAACCGCTTGAAGCACAATGGTTGATTTTCCGATACCCGGATCACCGCCGATTAAAATTGCTGAACCGGGCACAAGGCCGCCGCCGGTTACCCGGTCAAATTCGCTTATGTTGGATGTCATACGGGGCAGTGCTTCATTTACGCCTTTAAGGGCGCTAAGCTCGATAATGTTGCCTTTGGCTGCTGATGATTTACCAAGCCCGGTCGGCAGGTTTGCACTAGCTTCTTCGGTCAGGGTATTCCATTCATTACAGCCTTCGCACTGGCCCATCCACTTGTTATAGGTGGAGCCGCAGTTATTACAGACATATATGCGTTTCTGCTTTGCCATTTTACGGGAATTATCCTTTTAAGATTTCCATCTTTATCGGGCCTTCGGCTTTGCCGTTAATGAACTGGTCAATATAGTCGCTGCCGCTTTGGTCAATTTTGTCTTTTGGACCAGTCCAGATTATATTGCTGTGATAAATCATTGCAACATTATCGGCAATTTTACGAACGCTCGACATATCATGGGTGATGGTAACGGCGGTTGCGCCCACGTCTTTCACACATTCAACAATAAGCTCGTTGATAACATCAGACATTATGGGGTCAAGACCAGTTGTCGGTTCATCAAAAAAGATAATCTCAGGATTTGCGGCAATAGCGCGGGCAAGGCCGACACGCTTCTGCATTCCTCCCGACAATTCAGCTGGATTAAGTATGGCTACATCGGGGCTTAGGCCGACACGGCGTAGCTTTTCAATGGCTATTTCCTTGGCATCGGCCCGGTTATGAAGTCTTTGGGCCAGTAAACCAAAGGCGACATTTTCCCAGACAGGAAGGCTATCAAACAACGCTCCACCCTGAAACAGCATACCAAACTTACTGAGGATTTCTTTTCGCTCAGTATCCGAAATGCCGATCATTTCTTTGCCGTCAATTTTAATGCTACCGCCGTCTGGTTCAAGTAGTCCTAATATGCATTTTAAAGTCACTGATTTACCGGAGCCGGAACCACCGATAATAACCATGCTTTCACCGGTCATAACATCAAGATCGACACTATCGAGCACAACCTTGTCACCGAAGCTTTTATTAAGGCCTTTTAGGCTTATCTTTGGAATGAGATCGCTCATGATGAAAAGAACATCTCCGTCACTACATAGTTTGAAAGCAGGATCATGATACAGGCGGAAACTACGGCATTGGTTGTTGAAATTCCGACGCCCTGTGCACCGCCGCGGGTGTTAAATCCGTGATAACATCCCATTAATGAAATGAAGAAACCAAACACGCAGGCTTTGGTGAGTGACGCCATGACGTCAATTGCTTCAAGAAAGTCAATGGTGGATTTCATGTAATTACCGCTGTTAAAGCCAAGCTTGCTCGTCGCGATCAGGTAGCCACCAAGCACTCCAATAGTATCAGCAACAATGACCAGCATCAGCGGCATCATAATTATGGTAGCTAAGATCCTAGGGGCTATCAGATATTTAAAAGGATCTGTGGATAGTGTATGCAGCGCATCAATTTGCTCTGTGACCCGCATGGTGCCAAGCTCTGCGGCCATGGACGCACTAACACGTCCGGCGACAATAAGCCCGCAAAGGGTAGGGCCAAGCTCACGGACAATACCGATAACGACGATGGTAGGCAGGGTGCTTTCAGCGTTAAAACGAGAACTCCCTTCAAAGATATTAACCGCGAGCGCCGCGCCGGTAAAGAGCGTGGTAAGGCCAACAACTGGAAGCGAATAATATCCAATATGGAGCATTTGTTTAAGAAGCTCACGCGGATAATAAGGTGGCCTAACCATATGGGTAAAGGCATTAACAGCAAAGAGGCCAATCCTGCCTGCTGCTCTTAAGAAAGAAATAACAACCCGTCCTATTACGGCCAAGAAATTCATTAAGCTCGCGCCCCTAAAGTGTAATTTTTATTATACCTTTGGCCTATACCGGTCAAAAGTTCATATTGTCCTAAAGTAGAGAGTTCGCAGACCATTTCAAGTGTTATATTTGGTCCTATAAGTTCGGCCTCATCTTCCACTTTAATATGGTCAAATTGTGGCCCGGTTATATCGGTAGCAATCATGTCCATTGATACTTTACCAATGACCGGAACTAGCGAGCCGTCCAAATATACATTTTGGGCATTATCGTTGGTTTTATATGTGCCGTCAGCATATCCAACATTAAGGATTGCTATCCGGGAAGGACGCTCAGCAGTCCACTGAGCATTATAGCCAACCGACATGCCGGGCTCGAGATTTCTGATCTGTAAAATTTTTGCTTTGATTTCGATGGTATTTTTTATGCCGTCGGAAAGTTTTTTAAGCCCCGGATTGCCGCCATAAAGCATAATACCGG
>JABJKT010000169.1 GCA_018660225.1 Kordiimonadaceae bacterium | reverse complement strand
TTTTGTTGTTACGGTACGTAAAAGGCAAAACTCACTCACCGCCCTGCTGAACCTTTTCAATTATCTGACACCAAAATTTTGGATTCTTATACATCAAATAAAACCCTGCACCACCGCAAATCAAAAGAGCGACCGACATTAATCTGCGCGGGGAAAACTTATCCGCCAGCCACCCTCCTGGAAAATAGGCCAGCATCGACGTGGCGCCAAAAATGCTCATAAGCATACCCATTTGGGTATTGTTAAAGTGAAAAGCATTTTGCATGGGGACATAATATATTTCACTGATAAAGGGAATGAAGAATATTGCCGAAGCAGAAAGACACAGCGCCACCATTGTTACCCACCTAGAATATGACGACATTTCTTTCCCTTTTTTTCCAGATTTAATCTAGCTCAGCCTATATTAATTAACACGAATTTATTTTTTGACAATTAAATTAATTCCGATACCTTCTTTTTAAATAATATAGGCCAAGAAATAGAATTTTGAATGAATGAAATAGTTTTAACAGCAGCTGACCTCAGGTTTAATCCACCTTCTTTCACTAAATCGGCATTGCTTGAAGAAGTGAAAAATATATATGGTCTTTCTGGCACCTTAAAACCTCTTGTTGGGGAGCGAGACCAGAACCATCTGCTGGAAACGGACGAAGGGGATAAATATATCGTCAAAGTGGCTGGCCCTGATGAAGACCGGTCTGTCGTTGATTATCAAATTAAGACACTGCAACATATAGAGAATAAAAATCCGTCTTTAAATATTCCCCGTAATCTTAAAACGCTGGAAGGCGGGGACTATGCCATAATCAAATCATCATCCGGACAGGAGCATATGATACGGCTGCTGAGCTATGTTGACGGGGTTCCGTTTGGTGAAGATTATAAGCCGCCGCTTAATGTTCTTTTTGATGCAGGACGGTTTCAGGGACAGATGTGTGCTGCGCTCAGCGATTTTTCTCACCCCTCTGAGGGGTATTTTATGCCGTGGGACACCAGTCAGGGGCTTATTCTAAATCCCGCGCTTCGGGTGAGTAAACACGGTGATGTTGAACGGCTTATCGTACCGCTGCTTGATCATTTTAGAGATCATGTACTGCCGACGATGAATGGTTTTCGAAAACAAACAATTCATAATGATGCCCACAATGACAATGTTCTGAGATCTGCGCCGGGTATGGATGATTTTTACGGCCTGATTGATTTTGGTGATATTTGTTATGCCCCCGTTATTCAGGACTTATCGGTTCCAATTATCGGTTACGTCGGTGATGTTAAAAACCCCATCGAAACGGGCTCTGCTTATGTAAAGGGGTTTGCCAGCGCCTATCAACTTGACCGTGAAGCGTTGGATATTTTATATGATCTTCTGATTTTACGCGCGGCACTTACGGTTCAACTGATTGATTTTAGGATGCTGCAAAATGATGTGAATATGCAAGTGCTTGAAGACGAATACCCGATGCTGGTCACCAGACTAGAAAATCTACTGGCCATTGACCGCAAAGAAATTACCAACGCTTTCCATTTGGCACATAAAGAAGGCGTAAATAAGCATTAATGAGCCATGATACCCTTAAATATGACCCGGTTAAAGGTAAGGTTAGTGCCGTATTTTGGCATTATTCTATTCCTGAAATAGCGGGATTATTGGCAATGTCATCGGCAAGTCTGGTCGATTCCGTCTTTTTGGGAAACTATGTCGGTGCCGAGGCACTAGCGACCGTAAACCTTTCTGTTCCTGCACTAACATTATTTTGGGGCTTGGCCATGCTGATCGCTGTTGGTGGCTCGGTTGTCAGTGGTAAATATCTAGGTGAAAATAATAATACTAAAGCCAATGCCGTATTTACAACGACGATGATCATAGGGTTTATTGTCGCTTTTTTGATGTTGATAGTGGGTACTGTGTTTTTAGATCAAATCGTTGCCGGGTTGGGAGCAAGGGACACGGTAATTGCCGGTTTTCTTGATGTGTATCTTGGGATAATAATGTTAAGCACACCATTTTTTGTGTTTGAGGTAGTCGCGTTTTATTTTGTAAGACTTGCAGGAAGTCCTATTCTTGCGTCGGGTGCTTTTGTCGTCGGTTCGGTCGCAAATGTAATCCTGGATTATGTTTTTATTGTTCAATTAGAATGGGGACTTGCTGGCGCGGCTTATGCAACGGGAATATCGGCAGCAATAACTTGTGCTATTTTACTGCCTTTCTTTTTCAAGAAAAATACCCGCCTCAAATTCAGCAAACCTATGACCGATGTAAAAGCATTATTTTGGGCATATTTAAATGGGATTTCTGAATTTGCCAATGAAGTGTCTATCGGTGTAACAGCGCTTATTTTCAATTGGGTAATGATCACTAGGCTCGGAATGGAAGGGGTGGCGGCCCTGACCATTATTAATAATATTTGGATGATCGGCATATTTACTACAATAGGAATGTGCGATGCGCTCCAACCGATCATCAGCCAAAATTTTGGCGCGCATAAAGAAGGACGAATTGTTGAATTTTTGCGAATTGCGGCTATGGCTGTGCTGAGCGTAGGTGTTATCATGATTTTTGCCATGATACTTTTCCCAAATCAATTGATCGATATTTTCCTTGATATGGGTGAACTAAGAACCAGAGAGATTGCCAACAGTTTCATGTATTTTTTATGGCCGGCCTTTTTGTTCGTTGGTTTGAATTTACTTCTTAGCGTATATTTCACATCAATGCATAAGCCGTTCCAATCGACCTCTATTGCGTTTTGCCGCAGTTTTATCCTGCCGGCATTAGCCCTTCTTTTGCTGCCCTTATGGATTGGCGATGTGGGAATGTTTTTGGCGTTACCGCTTTCGGAAGCTTTGACCTTTGTCGTCGCGGTGGCGTTTTATCTAAAAAGTAAACCGCATGATATTATCGCAGCCGCGGATAAAAACTTATGAGGCATCGGCGAGGGCCGGTAAGGTGCGGCGGAGTTTAAAATAAATCCAGCCATAAATCAGCATCCCCGTTAAGGACGCGATTGCGCACATCATAAAGACTGCATCATATCCAAGTTCATAACTAAGCAGCGTTGCGGCAATGTTGGGGCCAACGATCTGCCCGACCCCTTGGGCGCCGGGTATGAGCGATACATGTTTTCCGCTTGGGTCGTAATTTGACATGGCGCCCATCTGATAAACATCAACAAATATCCACAGAAAATTGAAAGCAAACACGCTGGTAATAAAGTCAAATTGGCTTACATTGCCCATCATTATGCCAACCGATAGTGCAACAACAGATAATGTGACGAGCAAGGGCCGAATAAGGCCAAGTCGGTCACTGATCAGTGTAGCAACTAAACATCCACAAAGGCTCATGAAGGATGCCCAGACAAGCATATCACCAACAAATTCCGCATCGACACCAGCGTCGACAGTTGCCAGTTCAATATAGGTCCAATAAGTACCGATGCTAATGTAGGTGAAGAAAATTGCGCCGAGGCAAATCCACGGCACATAATGGGGCATATATTTTTGTTCAAAATGATGCTTGTTCTTTGCCTCTTCAACATCAAGTTCAATCTCATCTTCTTTGTGGGCTGCTTTAGCGGGTACCCATTTTAGGAATGGAATACTAATAAGATAAAGCGAAATGAAAAGTGTATAAATGCCGTTCATTGACATTTGAGGCAAGATTTGCATTTCTGCGGCTTGTGTAAAAGCAAAGGCAAAAAGCATCATATTAAAGGCCCGTGCGGGGCGTGCTGTTCCTCCTAACGTGGCGAGGGCGACAGATGTATATATACCGCTTCCTACCCCCGCGAAACCCCGTAGCCAAACCACATGATCATAATCAAGATAAACCATACAAAGCCCATTGGCCGTGACTGCCATGATGATACCTGCAAGGACTATAAAACGGCGATTGATCCGGTTTAGAAGAAGTGACGCGAAAAGAGAGCCAAGAGACATCCCACCAAGGTCGGCACCAGCGACGCGCCCAACTTCAACTTCACTAAACCCTAAAAGGTTAACCCAGGCGGAACTGATAACAGGGATGCCAACCACAACGGCATAACCAAGCAGCGCCATGTATAGCGCGATAGTGATAGAACGCCATCCATCGAAAATAGTTTTCGAGTGAAAGAGTTTTTCTTTTGGTCTTTTTATTGCTTTCCCATCATCCATATAATTTATGCTTTTTAATTATATTATATGGGTTTTAATCTCGTTTATACGTAAGATATGCTTTACGCACAGTTTCGAGAACTTCCCATTTACCCTTGCTATTATTATCGAAGTAGACAGTATCTACGGCCTTAATGTCAATGGGTTCTCCTACTTCCGGATGAAATAGGGCGTGCCCTTTAACAAATGAACTGATTTCTGCGTCCATTATCCATCGCTCCCATATACCTGGCGTACACTGCCAAATACCGGCTTCTGAACCATCGGGGTTTTCATTAATGATCTTACCACTTAAATGAGAAACCTGTTCAGAAAGGGGGCTCCGGAACGGGACCCCAATCGTCAAGATCGCTTGAGGGGATGTTTGCGACACCTTTTAGTTGTTTGATAGCCATTTTTTGTCCTTAATTAATCGCTCGATGGGAAACTTAAATTTGCACCAGACATAATGCTCGTCGGCCAGCGCATGGTTACTGTTTTAATCTTGGTCCAAAAACGAATACCTTCCGGGCCATACATATGATGATCACCGAATATAGAGCGTTTCCAACCACCGAAGCTATGAAATGCCAGTGGCACCGGAAGTGGTACATTAACGCCAACCATGCCTACTTTTATCTTACGGGTAAAGTTGCGGGCAATATCACCGTCACGGGTGAAAATGCACGTACCGTTACCGTATTCATGGTCTTGCACAAGTTGAACGGCCTCGTCGTAACTATCTGCGCGCACAACGACAAGCACTGGGCCAAATATTTCTTCAGTATAAACGCTCATGTCCTTAGTGACATTATCCAGAATTGTCGGGCCACAGAAATAACCACCCTCGAAGCCTTCAGGGCCTTCAAAGTCACGGCCATCAAGCGCGACCTTGGCGCCGTCATTTTCACCTTCGGATATTAGCCCTTTAACGCGGGCGCAATGCTCTTTGGTAATCAGCGGCCCCATTTCGTTGCCTGCTACCATGCCGCAACCTACTTTAATTTTTTCTGCTTGGGCTTTTATTTTTGCAATCATTTCATCAGCTACATCATCACCAACGGTAACCGCAACTGATAATGCCATGCAGCGTTCGCCAGCGGAACCAAATGCCGCACCGATCATCGCATCAACGGCTTGATCAATGTCAGCATCCGGCATAATGATCGCGTGGTTCTTTGCGCCGCCAAGGGCTTGCACACGTTTATTGTGAGATGTGCCCGTATGATAAATATATTCAGCAACCGCCGTTGAGCCAACAAAGCTAACGGCTTCGATATCTGGGTGGGCGAGAATATGATCAACGGCAACTTTATCACCGTGAACAACATTAAAAACGCCGTCCGGAAGACCGGCTTCAGAAAATAGCCGCGCCATAATATTAGCGCATGACGGGTCCCGTTCTGAAGGTTTTAAGATAAATGTATTACCACAGGCAATAGCAAGCGGAATAGTCCAAAGCGGCACCATCGCCGGGAAATTAAAAGGTGTTATTGAACAAACAACGCCGAGCGCTTGACGGGTATTATAAACATCAACACCGCTCGCGACCTGCTGCGAATATTCGCCTTTCAACATTTCCGGAATACCGCAGGCATTTTCAACGATTTCAAAGCCGCGCGTTAGCTCACCCATGGCATCGTCCCATACTTTGCCGTGCTCTTTTACAACGGCTTCACACAGTTCATCACGGTTCTTATCAAGCAGTTCACGGAACTTAAACATAATGGAAACACGTTTCATAAGGCCTGTGTCTGACCAGCTTTCAAAGGCCTCTGCTGCGGCAGCAACGGCAGTATCAATATCGGCTATACTAGCGAGGCCCACTTCGCCCTGAACGGCGCCCGTTGAAGGGTTATAAATTGGGGCGTTACGATCACCGGAAGAAGCAACGATTTGGCCGTTAATATAATGGTCAACTTTATACATATTTTTATTCTCTTTTGTTAATTGATTTCATTTGCGGCTTTTTGAAGCGCGTCAAAAATTGGATCCAGGTTTTTTGGTTCACTGGTTAATATCGGTGCGATTGCAATGGTATCTCCGTTAGGTCTTAGGGCCACACCATGTTCATAAGCTTTTAGGAAGAAGTCATATGCGCGTGCCCCTACGACACCGTCCCTCTGCGCTATGGTTAGGCCGCCGGCAAGGCCGATATTACGAATGTCGGTGATATGCGGGCTGCCTTTTAAACTATGAATGCCATCTTCAAAATATTTCGCGTTTGATGTTACTTTATCATAAATGCCTTCTTCTTTATATATTTCTTGCGCGGCAAGTCCAGCAGCAACTGCGAGTGGGTGGGCGGAATAAGTATAGCCGTGGAAAAATTCGACGCCCGCTTTGGTGCCGTCAAGGAAGGTGTCATATATTTTCTTGGATGCAATCGCGGCGCCCATTGGTACGGCAGCATTATTAATGCCTTTTGCCATGGTGCAAATATCCGGCGTAACACCAAAATATGTGGCGGCATTAGCTTTGCCGAGGCGGCCAAAGGCGGTAATTACTTCATCAAATATAAGAAGAATGCCGTGCTTTTCGGTAATCTCACGAAGTTTCTTTAGATAACCTTTCGGGCTTAGAAACATGCCGGCAGAACCAATCATCGGCTCAACAATAACAGCGGCAATGGTGGAGGCGTCATGAAGCTTAATCATTTGCTCTAATTCGCTTAAATATTCCATTGGGTCTGTGTCCGGCTCACCGCGTGTGAAAGCGTCTTTCTCAGCATTATAAGGAAAAGGCATATGATCAACGCCGGTCAGCAGGCTACCGAAAAATTTTCGGTTATTGACCATGCCGCCGACAGAAATGCCGCCAAAGCCAACACCGTGATAGCCATTAACACGGCCAATTAATCTTGTGCGGGTGCCTTCGCCGTTTATGCGGTGATAAGCGAGCGCCATTTTAAGAGCCGTATCAACCGCTTCTGAACCAGAGTTTGTAAAGAACACATGTTCGAGGGTCTCGGGGAACTGGGGGGCAATTACATTCGCCAGTTCAAACGCGCCTTCATGGCCAAAATTAAAGGCCGTCGAATAATCAAGTTTTGCGGCCTGATTTTGAATAGCTTCGGTAATCTTTGGATGACAGTGACCAAGGTTAGAGCACCAAAGACCGGAAAAACCATCAAGAATTTTACGGTCATCAGTCGTTTTATAATAGAGCCCTTCAGCGCTTTTATAAAGGCGCGGTGTTTCTTTGAAAGCGCGGTTTGGTGTAAATGGCATCCAGTAAGAGGCCATATAGTCATTTTTGTCATCTGTGTGTTTCATAGAACATACTTCTTATTGTTATCGATTGTTTAAGTGGACTATAATGTTGTAATTAGTCAATAACTTCAAGTGTTTTGTATGGAATTCTAAGTGGTTGAATTTTATTGAATTAAGCGGTATAGTGTTTAGTATATTAAACAGTAAAACAGGTGATTTATGGTCAATGTTGCGAATCAACTCAGATTAATGCGTGAAACCGCCGGCATTTCGCAGCGTGAACTAGCGCGAAAAGTAGGGGTGAGTAACGGCACTATTTCACAAATTGAAAAAGGAAAAAGCGATCCTTCAGTGGGGCTCCTAAAACAAATACTTGATGGGCTTGGTCTTTCGATTGCAGATTTTTTTGAAGAAAGGGTTCAGCCACGCCAAAAGATATTTTTTACCTCGGATGAATTTGTTGATGTGGGATCGGCCAATGTGCAGTTTTTTCAAATGGGCGCGTCGAGCACGGGGCGTCAAATACAGTTTCTCAAGGAAATATATGCAGGTGGCGCATCGACAGGTCATAAATCTTTAGTCCATGAAGGTGAAGAAGCGGGCTTAATTATAAGTGGACAACTCGAAGTTACAGTCGGTGATCAGCGCCGCACTCTAAGCGCAGGTGACGGATATTATTTTAACAGCACAACGCCGCACAGCTTTCGAAATGTTGGAATAGCACCGTGTGAGCTGATTAGTGCTTGTACTCCCCCGTTTTAAAATTGTAGTCTTGAAGACATGGATAAGGACTTGCAAAATATACCAAAACTGGTCGAAAAATACCTTTCCTATTGGGTTGAGACAGATATTGAAGGACTTATGTCAATGTACGCAGATGACGTTAAGTATCACGATATGCCGTCCTGGGAGATACTCGAAAATGATGAACTACATCAATTTATTCTAGATACATTTGCTTTGCAGCAAAATTACCGAATTAAACTTAATCAGTCGACGGTAATAGAAGGAAACTCTGCCTTTCTTTATTGGACACAAAGTTTTGTTTCTGCTGATACAGGAAGAAAAGTTGAAGTAAAGGGGGTTGAACTTATTGTTTTTAGTGACGGCCTTATAAAGAGTGTTCATGAATTTTATGAATATCAAACGACAGGGTCTGTTCTAATGACATCGCCTGGCAGGGAAAATTATCTGGAAAAGATGACCAAGCTTGGGCTGACCAAAGAGATGATGCAGAAAATTTCGGCGGAGTTATCAGGTTATCTTGTAAATAAACGGCCATATCTAATCCCGGATTTAACATTGGCTAATGTGGCCGATAAGCTTGGCTATACGCGTAATCAGGTTTCTTTTGTGATTAATCACGTTTTGGATAAGACGTTTTATGATCTTATTAACAGCCACCGTATTGACCATGCGATTGATAAAATGTCGTCGCCTGAAAATAATTTCTCTATTCTTGAGCTTGGCTATGATGCGGGGTTTAATTCTGTTTCCGGTTTTTATAATGCCTTTAAAAAACAGACCGAAAAGACCCCCGCCCAATATTTAAGGCATCTGAAGCGTTAACGTTATATTTTCTTATCGGTCCCGCAAGGAAGACCACGGTCCGCAATGACGCCTATATTAATCGTTTGAAAAAAGGGTCAATGAAACAATGCAGACGACAGCGTCGGTTAAACCAGCGAGTACTTTTAATAAATTGCTTAACTTGCTCGCCGCACATCAACAGAAGCTGAAGTGGACAGTTTACGCATTATTGATTTTAAACTTCGGTTATTATGTCTTTGATGACTTGCGCAATGCTGACACAACCTTGAATAATAATGCCTCTTTCTTCGATATTACCTCAACCTTCGCAACTACTCTTGATGAACTGGGATGGTTCACAATTCTTCTATTGTTAGAAATAGAAACTTATTGGATGGAAGATGATGCTACTGGTTTTTTCTATTGGTTGATGCAAGCCGTTAGAGCGGGGTGTTACGTTGTGATTTGTCATACTTTATACGCCTTCAGTGGCGCTCTGATTGATTTTGGTGATGCGACTTTGATGAGCGGTGTGGGCAATGTTTGTGAATTAGTTGGTCAGGATCTGTCCTTTTTAAGAAACCTTCTTTATGATCCGATTACGCTTAGCAACTGTGCGTCATTAAGCGCAGGCGGGGAACTATATGCCATAATAGGAGAGCCCACAGTGACAGATGCATCCGGCTACCTTGAAGCGGTCCGTCATGCTTGGGTTGATGTCATTGAAGTTTCAGGTTGGTTAATAATATCGCTTTCGCTTACTGTTATTATGTTTGCGCAAGATCGAAAGATAATTGAAGGCCCTTGGATAAAAGGTGCTAATCTATTGATATATATAACTTATGCAGCGCTCACATCAATGGCTATTTACTGGGCAGTATATGGTTTTTATATCTATACGTGGGATATACTGCTCTGGATGGGTGGCTTCGCGGCTATTGATGCCAATCTTGTGGAATGGCGTGATGAATTAAAAGATGAGAGCAACGTCAGCGATGCTGAAGTTGTGCAATTTAACTAGAATAAAGGTGAATTAACCGTGCAACAATATGATACAATAATAATAGGTGCGGGCCATAATGGCCTGATTTGCGCCGCCTATCTGGCCAAAGCTGGTCAGAAGGTTTTGGTGCTTGAAGCATCGGATAAGCTCGGCGGGTTAGCGGCAAAGCGAGAATTTCATCCAGGATTTAGAACGTCGGTCGCACAGTCCGTAAACCAATTTTCATCGAAGGTTATGAGCGATCTAAATTTAGCAAAGCATGGTTATAAACCGGGTGATGCGATTGCAACAGTAGGCTTAAATGAAGATGGCGATAATGTCAGTATCAAGGGTGATACGGTTACGGGTGTTAGCGAAAAGGATGCGTCAAACTATAAAAAATATCGCAAAATGATGCTTCATTACGCTAACGTACTTAAACCTTACAGTTTAAAAACTGTTCCGCGCATTGGTTTTAACTCTCTTTCTGAAATTATGCTTTTTGCCAAAATGGGTTTAAACCTTCGCATGTTGGGTAAAAAGGATTTGCAGGAATTTATGCGTATGGTCACTTTACCGACGCGTGATTTGATGGATGAAAATTTCGATAATGATATCTTAAAAGCAGCCTTAAGCTGGGACGGGCTGATTGGTTCAAAAAATGCGCCGCGCTCCCCTAATCATTCAATCCTTATGATGCTTTACCGCATGACGGGTGATCACGGCGGTGATCATGCCATTCCATCAGGCGGTATTGAAAGTTTGGTTTCGGCGCTTGTGGCAAGTGCCAAGGCAAATGGTGCAGAGATTAGAACAGGAAGCCCCGTTAAACAGATTACTATTCAAGGCGATGAAGACGGATTAAAGGCCACTGGTGTAGAACTTGGGTCCGGTGAGAAAATTACCGCTGACCGTGTTGTGTCATCGGCTGATCCGAAAACAACATTCTTTAAACTTGTCGGTGTTGATAATCTTGAAATTCAGTTCACAAACCGTATTAACCGCTTATCATCCGAAGGGTATGTTGCCAAACTGCATCTTGCCCTTTCAGGGGTTCCTGAATTTAAAGGCGTTAGTAAACCGGATGGTCGCATGATCATTGCGACGAAAATGGATGACATTGAGTTTGCATGGGATGATGCGAAATACGGTGACGTTTCAGAAAATCCTGTGATCGAAATGGTTGTTCCGAGCTTATATGACAGCAGCATGGCACCGGACGGGCAACATGTTCTGTCCGCTAACGTGATGTATATTCCCGCGAATTTGAATGGCGGCTGGACAGATGACGCTAAGCAAAAATTAACGGACCGTATCATTGATGAAATTGCAAAATTTGCGCCAAATATTCGTGAACAAATCCTTCACCGCGAACTGCTGACACCAGCGGATCTTGAAAGTGAATATAACGTCACGGGCGGTCATTGGCATCATACTGAATTTTCACTTCATGAAATGATGATGATGCGCCCAACTTATGAAGCGGCACAGTATAAAACCCCAATACCGGGTTTATACTTAGCGGGCGCAGGCTCGCATCCAGGTGGGGGCCTTATGGGCGGTCCAGGACATAACGCAGCACACGAGATTTTAAAATGAAGAAATATGATGCAATAATAATTGGTGCTGGCCATAACGGACTGACCAATGC
>JABJKT010000168.1 GCA_018660225.1 Kordiimonadaceae bacterium | reverse complement strand
TTCGCCAACAACAAGTTTGCCGGAACCTGAAATAAGCGTTTTGTGCCCCACAAGCACACCCGCCACATCGGTAATGGCATTATTTTCGCCTGGTGTTCCCATAAAAGGCACACCAAGATCACGCGCCCTTGGTTTATCCTGTGCCTGGGCAAATGTACTAAGCCCTAAAGTCACTAACAGAATGATATATTTCATAACGGCTCCCCTTTTAAATAAGTTTAAAGCTTGATGTAAACGACCTACCTCGTCAAGCAAAATCCTTTTATTAACGGCTTATATTATGCTAGTATTTCAGAATGAAAAAACTCATCCTGATTATTTACGCCGTTATGCTTGTCGGCGCATTTGCGCAAACCACGACCCGGCTGATCAATATCGGTCCGCCGGTTCATTTTGTAGCACCGCAGTTCCCAGAAGGCGTAAGCCCAAGCAATGAAATTATCCGTCTACAATTTACCGTCGCCAAAAGTGGTGATGTGTTAAAAAAATCTATCGAAGTGATCGAAACATCAAACGTACTTTATAACCAAAGCGCTATTGACGCGCTCTCTCAGTTCAAATATAAGCCCCGCTTAGAAGACGGTATCCCCGTCGCCACTCCAAATAGTCGAACCACAATCGAATATCAAATTAATGTTAGGTAATTATAATGGCTAAGAAGAAAATATTCGTGAGCTTTGATTTTGCGGCGGACCGCGCCCTGAAAAATGAAATGGTCTCATCCTCTCAAAAGCCTGACGCTAAATATAAAGTTTCCAACTGGTCAATGAAGCCGGATGGCAACGATCCAAAATGGCTTAAGGAAGCAAAATACCGCATTACCCGTTGTGATATTCTCGCCGTACTAACGGGCGATAACACCCATCAGGCCCCCGGCGTGCTTAAAGAAATCGAAATTGCCAAAGCCGCTAATATTAAAGTTGTACAGTTAAGCGCTCATCCCCAAAACCCGCCCGTAACAAGCGCTGGGACAAGCGTTGATTGGTCCGATGAGAATTTTAATAAACTGCTTGGCTGAAATATGATATTTAAAGCTTGTTATGGCTTCCGTCGCAAAATGGCCTTGAGCCAGATTGCTGGCAACCGCATACTTTAAGTCTTTTATCTTCAGTAAATTTGACCACTTCCGGCTTCATGTCTGTCACCGTGTGTGATCCGTCACAAAAGGGGCCGTTTTTGGAAAGGCCGCACATGCAGAACGCCTTACTCTCCCCCGCTTTAACACTCATCATAAATGGAAAACCCTGCCAACCACTCATATTAAATTCCTTTTTTGTTATAGTGCGGATGCCCTGTACATCCCCTTAGAATTAGTAAAGACTATATTGAAACCTTTGACAAGTCTGTCCTAAAAAAATCGCCATATTCATTTTGTTAAAACATTGTAAATAATTTTGATATATCGTTTGAGTGCCTAAAAAACAGAAACTATATAAATATGGCAAATGGGTGAAATAAATTTAATCAGGTAACGAATGGCACATTATAGATGTGTTTAGGAATTCAGGTTGCATAAGTTTCAATATATATTATTGCCCGTTTTAGGTATTATTTTCGTTACCTTCGCAAGCTTTTTTCTCATGCTTGAATATATGGCAAGTGATACTGACGAAGCGATGCTCAATTCAGAAGCAAATATGCTACGGGCTCAAATTAAGCAATCAGCCGTAAACATTTCCTCAACTGCTGAGGATAACTCAGTCTGGAATGCCGCCTATGATAATATCTTTACCAATTTTAATGAAGAATGGCTGATAAATAATTATGGTGAGAACGTTCAGTTTCTCTCCAATATCAACATTTTCTTAGTTTACGGCGTAAATAATAACGTCCTTTATTCCTCATCTGAAATGGGGCAACCTTCACCAGCTAAGCTTTTAGCATCCGGTCTTGGAAGCTATCTTAGCACTTTAACGGTTGATGATAATATAACCACAGTTAAACCAACGGGAATAATTGAAGTTGATCAACGACTATATATTTTTGGTGCCAGTCTGATCCAAAGGTCAGATAACCCGGATACTACTAAAATCACACCTGAAAGACGCCCTGCCGTAATATTTTTTCATGAACTAAACGAGACGAGCCTTTCAATCATAGAAGAAAATCTTAGTTTAGATAATCTTCAGCTTCGAATAGATGATGAAAATCCTGGAAATTTCTTAAATATCGACCAATCTGTTAGCAAAAATATATTTATGACCAGTGATTCTATTTATTTCCAATGGAACGCCAAAACGCCCGGTGCTGATTTCAGACATCAATTACTTACCCCTTTAATAATTGTAATATCACTGGTTACGCTTGCCTTTCTTTATTTTTATAAAAGCGCTTCCAATATGTTCACTGCCTTACGGGAGCTAGATAAGACCAAGTCAAATTTCCTCGCCAATATGAGCCATGAAATCAGAACGCCACTAAACGCCATTATTGGCTTTAGCCAGATGATAAAAAATGAAACTTTTGGTAAAATCGGCGGAGAAAAAAATTCTGAATATATTGGTCATATTCTGGATAGCGGCACCCATCTTTTATCACTTATTAATGATATTCTCGACCTTTCAAAAGTAGAAGCCGGTGAGATAACTCTTCACAAAGAAATTTTTAAAGTTCAGGATGTTATCAGCGAAGCCATTACCGGTTTTAAACCCTTAATGAAAGAAAATGGCATTAAATTACATAATATGATCGGCGATGTATCGATCACGAGCGATGTAAAACTATTTCGACAGATTATTGATAATATACTCTCTAACGCCATAAAATTTACCCCAAGCGGAGGGCGCATTACCCTTTCAAATAATATTAAGAAAAGAAAGCTTGAAATTTCTGTCACCGATAGCGGCATTGGCATGACAGAGGATGAACTTAAAACCGCCCTCACCACCTTTGGTCAGGTCCAGTCCGCCTATTCCCGTGATCATCAGGGTACCGGCCTTGGCCTTTCCCTCGTCGCACAGTTCATAAAAATATTAGACGGAAAAATGAACATAGCCTCACAAAAAAACCAAGGCACCACAGTCGCCCTGACCTTCCCTATATAAAACGCCTACCGTACCTTTGCTGCAATAGCTTCCACTTCGACGAGTATCTGTGGCCC
>JABJKT010000167.1 GCA_018660225.1 Kordiimonadaceae bacterium | reverse complement strand
CACTATCATAACAAAAACAAACCAATTAAACAAAAAATCCCGCTCAAGAAATTGTCTGCCCTGCATATAAATAAATTGTTGGACCACAATCAGTAGCAGCGGCATAAGCCCAAGCGGACTACCAAGCAGTACATCCTGCAGAAGTCCAAGAATAAAAACCACACCTATCGGCAATAATTCTGGCTTAAAAACGCTCCAGTAATAAACACCGATAAGGGTGAGGAAAGGCATTATATCACTAATCAGCGGAATTTTATAGGGCAGTACCATAATGATGATCAAAAACAGTATCGTCAAAAACGGGATAACCGCTTTAAAGCCGTATGAATTTTCTTTGCTCTGCGAAATATTTACCACTGTGCGCCCCCCTCTTCAGGTTCCAGCTCACCCTGCGCTTGAGCGTCTGCCTGGTTTAATACCGGAAACGAAGCTATTTCATATTCTATGACGCTAACATAATTAAGTCTGTTTAAATTAACCGCCGGTTCGATTTTTATTTCACCAAGTTCGGTAATTTCACTGACATTACCAACCGGAAGGTCCGGCGGGAAAATGCCGCCCATACCCGATGTTAATATTTGATCACCGACATTTGCTTTTTCATCGGGGGGCATAAATTCTATTTTCTGAAGCCCCGAATTATCACCGGCCAATATAACGTTAACGCCGGTTTCAGAAAATTTCACAGGGATTCTACTATTAATATCATTAATGATAAGTACCCTTGCCGAGTTCCCGGAAACATTAATGGTCCGGCCGACCACACCTTCTTCATTTACAACGGCATGGCCTTTTTTAACGCCATCATTTGTTCCGCTATTTATCAACATACTTTTAAAAAACGGACTATTGCTATCAGATACAATCCGCGATGCGGTTATTGTTGTTACAGTTCCGTCTTTTATTAAAAGTAGATTTTTTAAGCGAAGGTTATCTATTTCAAGTTCCGTCGATGCGATAAGCTGCCTTTTAAGGTCGGCATTTTCTTCTCGTAAAAATTCATTATCCGAAAAAACAACGGCAATACGCCTTATCCACTGCGAAAAACCCGCTGTCGCGGTTCGAGGAATATCGACAATAACAATAGCCGGAATAAACACTTCAAAAATCTGCGCTCTTGATTGTTCTATTAAATTGGTTTGACTGCGACCGAAAATAAGCAGGGCGAGCGACGCCAGTATAAAGAAGATGGCCGTAAAACGCTGTCCAAACCTCTTCATTGATAGCCTCTCTCGTTAAAAAGAAAAAATTCAGGATGCCATTTAATAAGAATCGCTTAAGACGTGCTTCAAAATATCACTTTCAAGCGAACGTCCCGTTCCAAGCGCAACACAAGTAAGTGGTTCTTCGGCAATAATAACCGATAGTCCTGTTGCTTTTCTAAGTACTTTATCAAAATCACGTAGCAGCGCGCCGCCGCCGGTAAGCACGATACCTTTATCAACAATATCAGCCGCAAGTTCTGGTGGTGTTTGCTCAAGAGCGAATTTTACACCTTCAATGATGGCGCTGATCGGCTCCGCGAGTGCCTCAGAAATTTGAAGCTGATCAATAACGATTTCTTTTGGTACACCGTTCATAAGGTCACGGCCTTTAATCGACATAGTTTGGCCAACACCGTCTTCTGGTGCAGCGGCAGTACCAATATCTTTTTTGATACGCTCAGAACTACTTTCCCCAATAAGAAGGTTATGATTACGGCGGATATAAGCGATTATAGCTTCATCCATTTTATCACCGCCAACACGAACTGATGATGAATATACAATCCCGCCAAGGGAAAGTACGGCAACCTCAGAAGTACCGCCGCCAATATCAACGATCATTGATCCCGTTGGTTCCGTCACCGGAAGTCCAGCACCGATCGCCGCTGCCATTGGTTCCTCAATTAAAAATACGCGCCGTGCACCCGCTTCAAGGGCACTATCACGGATCGCTTTACGTTCCACCGGCGTTGAGCCGGACGGCACACAAATTACAATTTGCGGACTAGCGAGCATACTGCGGTTATGAACTTTACGAATGAAGTCTTTAATCATCGCTTCCGCGACTTCGAAATCGGCAATAACACCGTCACGAAGTGGTCTGATCGCTTCAATGTCGCCAGGTGTGCGGCCGAGCATCATTTTCGCTGCTTCACCGACCGCCAGCACTTCTTTAACACCGCCAACGGTCTTAAGTGCGACTACAGATGGTTCATTTAAGACGATACCCCGTCCCTTAACATAGACGAGCGTGTTAGCTGTTCCCAGATCGATTGCCATATCTGATGAAAACATGCCTAGAATTTTTTCAAACATTCAAATTTTGCCTTTGCCGCCTGTTTGCGGATATTTAATTTTTATTGGATACGCAAACTTATAATATGGTTGTATTAACATACTATTATGATTGCAAATTAATTATCGGAATTTGAGACATAAAGATAATATAAAAGGCTTTTAAAGTCGATTATGGGCAATTTTAGGGCAATGTATCAAAAAAATGATCATTGCCCTAAATTAAATAAGCCCTTAAGCCGTTAATTCTTCTGGCTTGTTTTTCTCTCTTTTGACCAGCAATTTATTTATTGCACTAAGATAAGCCTTGGCTGAAGCCACCAATGTATCCGTATGTGCCGCGTGGCCATTAACCGTTTTACCATCATCGGAAAGGCGCACCGTCACTTCGGCCTGAGCGTCCGTTCCTTTGGTCACTGCATGCACTTGATAAAGCTCTAGTACCGGCTCACCATCAACAAGCGATGCAAGGGCAAGAAACGCCGCATCAACCGGTCCGTTGCCTTCAGAATGAACTTCCTTAATTTCACCTTCCGAGACGATTTCAAATGTGGCACTGTTTGGAACGCCTTTGTCACAGACAAATTTCCATGATGTGATCTGCATTCCTTCATTATCGCGCATGCCGTCATCAACGATGGAAATAATATCTTCATCGTAAACAACTTTCTTGGCATCGGCTAGATCTTTAAACTGCTCAAAAGCACTCAGAAATTTGTTATTGCCAAGTACGTAACCAAGCTCTTTTAATTTTTCACTAAAAGCATGACGGCCGGAATGTTTGCCCATCACCAACGTTGATTTACCAAGCCCAACGGATTCAGGGGTCATTATTTCGTAAGTTTCGGCATTTTTAAGCATACCGTCCTGATGAATACCGCTTTCATGTGCAAAGGCATTGGCACCAACGATCGCTTTGTTATGCTGAACGTTAAGCCCTGTGACCGATGATACTAAATGGGATATCTTAGTGATATTTTCTGTGACAATCCCAGTCGTATAAGGAAGCACGTCTTGACGCGTTCTAAAAGCCATCACAACTTCTTCAAGGGCCGCATTGCCCGCGCGTTCACCAATGCCATTTATCGTGCATTCAATTTGCCGCGCACCACCTTCAACGGCAGCGATAGAATTGGCGACCGCAAGTCCCAAATCATTATGACAATGGGTTGAGAAAATCGCTTTATCGGAATTTGGCACATTTTCAATAATTTTTCGCATCATGCGCGTATATTCAACGGGCGTCGTATAACCTACCGTATCGGGCACATTAATGGTTGTCGCGCCGGCTTTAATCGCCGTTTCAATGGAACGGTAAAGATAATCTTCATCCGTTCTTGTGCCATCTTCGCATGACCATTCCACGTCATCACATAAATTACAGGCATAGGCTACGCTCTCTTCAATTTTTGAAAGCACCTTTTCTGGTGACATCTGAAGTTTATGTTCCATATGAAGCGCACTTGTTGAAATAAAAGTGTGAATGCGCGGGCGTTTTGCACCGCGAAGCGCTTCCCATGCCCGGTCTATATCTTTTATTGAGGCACGTGCAAGTGAACAAACGGTTGTTTCTTTTAAAAGCGCGGAGATTTGCGAGATGGCATTAAAATCACCATTTGATGCAATAGCAAATCCCGCTTCAATTACGTCTACACCTAGTAGCTCAAGTGCTTCAGCAACACGCAATTTTTCGTTCAACGTCATCGAGCAGCCAGGTGACTGCTCCCCGTCTCTTAATGTAGTATCAAATATTACTACCCTGTTCTTATCTCTAGTCATTGACTTAAGTCCTTTGAATTCTATTAAAATATTCTATCATATTTCCGAATATTACAAATAAAAAATATCATGAAAATTCGGCGTTATAGGATTTTCTCCCCTAAACGCTCGCTGAAAATCAGCTTTAAATGGTAAGCGTTCAGGGGCGACTAAGTCGACCCAGACCGAGCAGGAGGATTGAAGCAAGCAAAATATTCGCAGCGGAAATAATATTCCGTGCGGTGATAAATCTTTGAGTATTTAAATTATGATTGTTCATAATACTTCTTTGCTCATATGCTTCGTTAAATTTCCTTTTAACGCCAAAAAGTTAATTTGTGAATAAAAAAATTATTTTTTTACAATATCAAGTAACCGGTCTAGGAACCGCTCACAGGCTTTCATCTGCGAAATATCAATATATTCGTCGGCCTTATGGGCCTCGTTAATACTGCCCGGACCACATACCACCGCAGGAACACCGCCTTTTTGATAAAAAATACCGGCTTCTGTACCGTATGAGACAACATGGGTTGAATTTTGTTCCGCCAAATGTTTAACGAGCACTTCTGCCTCTGAACCTGTTTCTGGGAAAAGACACGGTACTTTTGCCAGATAATCGGTTTTTACATCTCCGTATTCATCTGATTTTTCTCTCATCTTTGGCAGTATGGTCCCCTCAATAAATTGGCAGTAGCGGTTATAAACTTCATCCTCATCTGTGCCGGGTATTGGTCTATAATCCCATTCTATTTCGCAGTAATTTGGCGTGATATTCGCGGCCGTTCCCCCTTTTATCCTGCCAACATGCACCGTGGCATAGGGTGGGTCATACCCTTCGACATCCGTTGGCCTGCCCCTCATTTCTTGTTGAATATCATCAATAAAAATAACTATTTCGGCAGCGTAACTAATTGCATTAACGCCGCGGTCAGTACTTGAATGATTTTCATGACCATAAACTTTGGTCAGTAAATGACGGATCCCTTTATGACTATTGACCACCTTCATGGATGTTGGCTCGCCAACGATACAGGCCCGTGGCTTTACGGGTATATCATTGACCACATCAACAAGACTATGAACGCCAGTACAGCCCGTTTCCTCATCATATGAAAAGGCCAGATATATTGGCTCTTTAAGATCAGCATTAACAAAGTCAGGGATTTTTGCTAAGACACAGGCGATAAAACCCTTCATGTCGCATGTTCCCCGGCCATATAATTTGTCGCCTTTTTCGGTCATATCAAAGGGTTCGCTTGCCCAGTTCTGTCCTTCAACCGGCACAACATCCGTATGCCCACTAAGCATAATTCCTGGCACATCTTGTGGCCCGAACACTGCCAACAGGTTTGCTTTATTTTCATGGGAATCTTTTATAAGAGTGGATTTAATTCCAATTTCAGCCAGATAATTTTCAATGAAATGAATGAGTTCCATATTGGGTTTAGAACTAGTCGTATCAAAACCAACAAGTTTCTGAAGTAATTCCTGTGAAGACATTTTATTCATTAACGGGCCCAGAATTTTGGTGAGAAAAGAACAAGTACTGCGAAAAGCTCAAGCCGGCCGAGCAGCATACCAAAAGTAAGCAGCCACTTGGAAATATCAGGCAGCTCCTGAAATGTACCTGACGGGCCAATAATCGGACCAAGGGCAGGACCAACATTAGCCATAGCAGTAGCAGCACCGGATACGGCCGTGACAAAATCAAGACCCGTTAAGGCCAGACATAAAGACAGAATAATGAAACAGACCACAAACAGGAACAGATAAGAAAGAACAGAACCCGTAACACTTTCATCAATAGGGCCATCATTATAACGAGGCATAAAAATACCGTTTGGCCGAAGGAGCTTTTTAAAGTGAGCCGTACACATAGAAATCAGCACCTGAAAGCGGAATATTTTTATACCACACGATGTTGAACCAGCACATCCACCAATAAACATAATAAAGAAGAAAATCATCAGCGGCATAGCACCCCACGCCGTATAATCCGCCGTCGCATAGCCTGTACCGGTCAGGATAGAAACCACATTAAATGTCGTATAGCGCAGCGCTTCTTCGAAATTATAATAATCATGAAGCCATACCCACACTGTCATAAATGCCACAAGAAGAAGCAGTAATGCAATAAACCAGCGCACTTGGCTATCGTGATAAAATCCACGGGTCTGGCCACGTAAAAGTCTTAAATACAATAGAAAAGGCAGACTTCCCACTATCATAAAGATGGTCACCGTATAATCAATCAATGCACTGTCAAAGTGGCCAATTGATCCATCGGATGTGGAAAACCCTCCGGTGGCAATTGTCGTAAACGAATGGCAAACCGCTTCAAAAGGGGTCATTCCCGCCAACCAGAAAGTCACTGCGCATATAATTGTAAGTGCCACATAAAGCAGTGATAAAGCCGATGCGAGCTGAGTCGCCCGCGGCAGTAATTTATCCGAAACATCAAAGCTTTCAATTTTAAAAAGCTGCATTCCTCCTACTTGCATGATCGGCAAGATAGCCACTGCCATCACAACAATACCTACGCCACCAAACCATTGAAGCAAACTGCGCCAAAGCAGTATACCAGGCGGAGCATTATCAAGTCCAGTTATCACCGTAGAACCAGTTGTTGATATGCCTGACATGGCTTCAAAATAAGCGTCAGTATAACTTAAGGAAAGCTCAGAAAATACGAATGGCAAAGCGCCGAACGCGGGCATAAGAACCCACGAGACAAAGGTAAGCAAAAAGGCCTGCTGAACATTAAATTCATCATATTCGCCCCGGTTACTGAGATAAAGAGAACTACCGAAGAAAACAACTATTCCTGATATGAGCGCAAAAACCTGCCAGTCGGGATTGCCAACTGCCAAATCGACTATAACCGGAAGTAGCATACCAAAACCAATAATGAGCAGGAATATTCCAGATACCATCCAGATCGGACGAAAATCTACCAAATTACTCGCCCCTCCTTCATTCGTTATCCTCCCAGTGAATTAAGCGGGCCAACAACAGCCAAAAATTCACGGCGGGTTTTTTCATCTTTACGGAACGCCCCGGCCATACGGCTGGTGACCATAGATACGCCGTCTTTATTTACACCGCGTGTGCTCATACATTCATGAGTTGCTTGTATCACAACACCAACTCCGAGCGGATCAAGAATATCCTGAATACAGTCAGCAATCTGCGCCGTCATTTTTTCCTGAACTTGTAATCTTTTGGCATAGGTTTCAACAACGCGGGCAAGTTTACTAATACCAACCACTTTATTTCTTGGCAGATAACCAATATGGGCGCGACCAATAATCGGCGCCATATGATGTTCACAGTGTGATGAAAAAGGAATGTCGCGAAGCACCACCATTTCATCATAGCCACTAACTTCCTCAAATGTGCGTGAAAGAATTTGGTGAGGATCCTGATCATAACCGCAATAAAATTCATCGTAAGATTTGACAACACGCTTTGGTGTATCGGCAAGCCCTTCACGGGTCGGGTCTTCACCTGCATATTTAAGTAATGTGCGAACGGCCCTCTCGGCCTCTTCTCTACTCGGTTTATCAGCCATGATTAATGTACCTGTCTATTGTCGCTTGGAACATCAAGTGAGAAAGCCGGTATATCAACATCGAAATGCGAGCCGTCAATAGCACTCATCTTATAACTTCCTACCATAAATCCAGATGATGTCGAAAGTGGAGCACCGCTGGTATATTCAAACGCCTCGCCCGGCTCCAGTATTGGTTGCTCGCCAACCACACCTTCTCCTTCGACCTCATGGGTTTGACCATTGCCATCGGTTATCACCCAGTGACGCCGCTCTAACTTAACCGTGTCCAGGCCTTTATTTTCAATTTGCACCTGATAACCCCAGACATAATGACTTTCTTCCGGCTCAGATTCCTGATCAAGATAAAAAGGCTCAACCGAAACACCGATATCATTGGTAATGGTTTTATATATTTTTTTATCGTCCATAAGTAAACTCTACAGTCCTGCGATTTTTGCTGCTCTGGCAAAATCCTCGATTAAATCATCGGCATGCTCAAGACCAACGGAAAGGCGAAGCATGCTATCTGTTATTCCCATTTCAAGGCGCGCACTCTCCTCAACCGATTTGTGGGTCGTACTTGCAGGATGGGTCATCAAGCTTTTTGCGTCTCCTATATTATTGGAAATATCAGTAACTTCCAAAGCATTTAAAAATTTAAATGCTTGCTCACGACCTTGTGGCAAAAACATTGTCACTACGGAACCACCGGCAGTCATCTGCTTTTCTACCAGATCACGCTGTGCAAAATCAGAAAATCCCGGATAATTCACTCTTTCAAAAACCTTGAGATCACGAAGGGCGTGGGCCACTTTAACGGCGTTTGAGCACATTTTATCAACGCGAAGATCCATAGTTTCCATACCTTTAAGCATAACCCAGGCATTAAAGGGGCTCATGTTAGGGCCGGTATGGCGAATATAAGGAAGGATTTGTTCATCCATAATTTCATCTGATGTTAGAATACATCCGCCAAGGCAGCGGCCTTGACCATCAATATGTTTGGTCGATGAATAAATAACAATATCCGCCCCCATCTCCATCGGCTTTTGAAGTAGTGGTGTGGCAAACACATTATCAATAACCACAAGCGCATCATTTTCATGGGCGACCGTACAAACAAATTCAATATCGACAATATCAAGGGTCGGATTGGCGGGTGATTCTAAAAAGACTGCCGTGGTGTTTGGACGGAAAGCATTTTTCCATGCTTCATTGTCATCACCATCAACAAGCGTGCAGCTAACACCGAATTTGGCAAGAATAGTTTCAATGAACACCCGGCATGATCCAAATAGTGTTTTACTGGAAACCACATGATCACCTGCTTTTACAATAGAAAGCATCGCCGAACTCATTGCCGCCATACCGGTCGCCGTTGAACGGGCGCACTGCGCCCCTTCGATCAGGGCCATTTTATCTTCAAACATGGCACATGTTGGATTGCGCAGACGTGAATAAGTATACCCGTCCTGCTCACCTTCAAAACGTGCAGCAGCATCCTCGGCACAGTCATAGGCATATCCAGATGTCATGAACATGCTCTCACTGGTTTCGCCAAGTTCACTTCTATAGGTACCGCCGCGCACCAATTTGGTTTGCAGACGCCACTTATCCGTTATGTTTCTATTTTGCCCTGTGTCTCTTTTCATAGTCCAATACCTTAAGTCATAGCTTCAATTGATTATGATGCAAAAGCGATCATAATTCTACCAAAGAAAGCTAATTACTACAGGATGCCCCACCAAGTACACAAAAAGTTGAGCAAAAGGGGTGATTTAAGGAAACATTTCTACGCGCCGAGGTTAAATCAGCGCCCATATTGAACTGCTGATCGTAAGGAAGAAGCGTGCAAGCCATGATCGCAGGCTTGTCTTCTCCTCTATGTTTTACAATCATTCGCGAAGACGAACACATCATATGATCCGGGTTCACATTTAAAATTTCCCAGCAGTCAGTGGTAATTTCAACAACATCTTCCTGCTCACCCATTTCCGGGAATAATATAAGGGCGTGGGGATTATAAGCATCAATCTTAATACCGAGCTTCGCAAATAAATCCGCGTAACCCAGCCTCAGTTTATTGTCGTCTTCATGGGTGAATGTCCGTCCGGCAACATGAACATCAAAGCCATTATCGCCTAACCATTTAAGGCCTTTAATCATCGGCTCCCAACTTCGCTCGCCGCGCTCTTTCTGGTGAATTTCTTTTGCAAAATGATCCGTAGATACCCGCAGCGCCAATTGACCCGGAAATTTTTTATTTAAGTCGGACAATGCCTTCTCGTGGCGCATCATCGGTCGCATAGCATTGGTCAGCACAAGCATCTTAAATCCTCGGGCCATGGCGCTCCCCATAATTTTTATAATATCCGGGTTCATAAAGGGCTCGCCGCCGGTAAGACCAATTTCTGACACAGAAATATTCTGATCCCTTATCTCATCAAGATAGCTCAGCACTTCCTCGTGAGTGATATAAGTAAGCTCATCGTTCTTTGGTGAGCTTTCAATGTAACAATTTACACATTCAAGATTACACAGTGTCCCCGTGTTAAACCACAGTGTTTCCAGTGATTTAAGCTTAACGTGGGCACGTGCGTTACCATCGCGGGTCATTTTAGGATCTAAAAATTTACCTGAGTAGCTATTGTATTTGTCCATATTGCCATTATATAGAAAAATTGATAACAACAACATGAATTAAAATAAAGTTTTTGTGATCAATTGTGGATCTTCCACGCGACTATTAAATGGAATTAGATGAATAAGTTTGTATTATTTTTGGCACTATTTTCTCTATCGGTAGCGAACGTTGCACCGATTGGCCATGCTATGGATTCTGCAAAAACTGAAAGCAGCTCAACTTATAACGTCTTTCATACAGAAACGCTGGATAAAGAAGGCGCAGAAGAAAAAATTCTATTTGATTTTTCATACAAACATTCCTCTGAAGTGGCCAGATCGGGCCATCTCCTTCATGATATATTTTCCACCCCTCCTGAACGATTTTACCTTCCCTACGAGCCTCCCATCGCATAATTCGTGAGCCAATCCGGTTCGTAAATTTTAGAATAATTATTAATAAAAGACGCATTTTATATGAAAAGTGCGCAATTTAGGGCAATATAAACTGTCCTTAAAATCGTTTGAAAGGAAAATAAAATGGATTTAACAGCTCACTGGGTCGGCATCGCCGCCATTGTTGTGTTTGTCCTGTCGTATTCACTGGTTATCGCCGAGGAATATTTACATTTAAAAAAATCAATCCCGGTCATTTTTGGTGCCGGGGTCATCTGGGTGATCGTAGCCGTTCAGTATATGAACGACCCTACCCACGCCACAGAAGAAGCCATCAAGCATCTACTGATTGAATTTGGTGAGCTGTTCCTCTTTCTGCTCGCCGCTATGACCTACGTAAACTCCATGAATGAGCGCGGTGTATTTGACACGCTTCGGGTTTGGCTTGTGCGTCATAATTTTAGCTACAGGCAGCTTTTCTGGATCACCGGCGCTATGAGCTTCTTTCTCTCGCCGATCATTGATAATCTGACGACTGCGCTGGTTATGTGCGCCGTTATCATGGCCGTGGGACGGAACAATAATAAATTCGTTAGCATCGGCTTTGTCAATATCGTCATCGCCGCAAACGCCGGCGGTGCCTTTAGTCCGTTTGGTGACATTACCACACTGATGGTATGGCAAACCGGAGTTGTTGACTTCTGGACATTCTTTAACCTGTTCCTGCCTAGTGTTGTCAATTACATCATCCCGGCTACGATAATGTCGTACTTTGTCAGCACAGATAGCCCATCTGTCGATAACAATGAAACGGTCATTATGCAGCGCGGTGCAAAAAGAATTATACTACTTTTCGGTCTTACCATTGTAACAGCGGTATCGTTCCATAGTTTCCTTCATATTCCACCGTTCCTCGGCATGATGGTTGGCCTGGCATATCTAAAAGCGTTTGGTTATTATCTGCAAAAATCACATATTGAAGCAGTCGTTAAAATGCCCGGCGAGAATATGGGTGTCGGTGAAGTCGGTGATACCCGTAAGTTTGATAGCTTTCGCGAAATTGCCCGTGCCGAGTGGGATACGCTACTGTTTTTCTTTGGCGTGATTATGTGTGTTGGCGGTCTTGGTTTTATCGGCTACCTCGCCCTTGCATCAGAATTGATGTATGTGCAAATGGGACCGACATTTGCCAACATCATGGTTGGTTTCTTATCGGCGATTGTCGATAATATCCCGGTAATGGTTGCCGTGCTGCAAATGGAGCTAACCATGGATACATCACAGTGGCTACTGGTTACCCTGACCGCAGGTGTTGGTGGCAGCTTGCTTTCCATTGGCTCCGCCGCCGGTATCGCCCTTATGGGGCAATCCCAAGGCAAATACACCTTCTTCGGCCACCTAAAATGGACCCCGGTAATAGCCCTAGGCTACGGCGCGAGCATCTGGGTACATTTATGGCTCAATGACCGTTTCGTTGGTGTCATGCCCTAAAATTTATTCACGGTGGGCGCGCATTATGTGCCCACCGTTTCTTTTTATTTGCAATTATACAAATTTTACACATAAGATAACCCCATAAAAAAGATTCACAAAAATCCTTAATACGGGGCAGATCATGTCATACATTCGCTTAATTCTTATCGCTTCCTTCGCTATTATTTCAACTTCAGTCAGCCAACTATCAATGGCCCAGCAATCATCGGTTAATCCCGAACTGTTCCAGGCAATGAAATACCGCAGTATTGGGCCTTACCGTGGTGGGCGGGTGACGACGGTTTCTGGTGTCTGGGGTGACGCAAGGACTTATTATATGGGGGCGACCGGCGGCGGGGTTTGGAAAACGACCGATGCGGGGATTACGTGGCATAATATTTCTGATGGGTTTTTTAATACGACTGGCATTGGTGCAATCACAGTGGCGAAATCGGATGTGAATATCCTTTATGTCGGCACGGGTGAAAGCCCGGTGCGCGGGGTAAAAACATCGCACGGTGACGGTGTTTATAAATCAATGGACGCCGGTAAAACATGGACCCATATGGGGCTTGAAGCAACACGCCATATCAGCCGCATCTATGTTCACCCTGATAATCCCGATCTGGTTTATGTGGCGGCGCAGGGTAACCCATGGGGGCCAAATGAAGAGCGCGGCATGTACCGCTCTAAAGATGGCGGCGTGACATGGGAGAAAATACTTCATGTTAATGATGAAAGCGGCATTGTTGATTTAACCGTCAGTGAAGAAAACCCGCGCATCATGATGGCCACATCATGGGAATTTAATCGTAAGCCGTGGGTGGTGGTGAGCGGCGGCCCGGGAAGCCGGGTTTATAAAACCACAGACGGCGGTGATAACTGGAAAGAAATCAATGACGGCCTACCCGAACTAAAAGGCAAAATGGGTATCGCCATGGCGGCGTCCGATCACAATATCGTTTATATCGCCATTGATGCCCTTGACGGCAAAGGCGGCGTTTACCGATCGGGCGATGGCGGCGAAAGCTTTAAACAAGTGAGCGACGATGGCAGGACACACGCCAGAGCATGGTATTACCTTCATATCTACGTCGATCCCAATGATGCTAATGAAGTCTATGTCCTTAACGGCGGGCTTATGAAATCAATCGATGGCGGTGCGACTTATGACACGATCCGCGCTCCCCATGTTGATCATCATGCGCTGTGGTTTAATCCGAATGACAGCAGCAACTTTATTAACGGTAATGACGGTGGTGCCAACATCACCTTTAACGGCGGTGATACATGGTCATCGATTATGAACCAGCCAACGGCGCAAATTTACCGCGTTATCACTGATAATCTGTTTCCTTATAATATTTATGGATCGCAACAAGACAGCAACGCTATCACTATAAAATCAGAAACCTTATCAGGCGGTATTGGTGAGCGGCATTGGTTCAGTCTCGGCAGCGGTGAAAGTTCAACCATCGCCATGGACCCTGAAAACCCGCGCTTCGTTTACAGCACCTATTTCGCCAGCATGATCGGCGAATGGGACAGTGAAACGGATAATTACCGCGATGTGCGTCCTTATCCGGAACGTGTAACAGGTGAGCAGCCAAAGAATTTAAAACTGCGCGCGAATTGGAACAGCCCGGTTATTGTATCGCCGCATGATCCGAGCGTCATTTATTATGGCTCGCAGTATCTGATGAAATCAACGGACCGTGGGGCGAGCTGGGAAATCTTAAGCGAAGACCTGACCCGCAATGATAAAGAACATCAGGGACTGGGCGGCATTCCCATTTCAAACGAACAAATTACCGCAGAAAGTTATAACAACCTGTTTGTAATCGCTGAAAGCCCGCTTGAACAGGGCGTGATCTGGACCGGATCAGACGACGGACTTATTCACATTACCCGCGATAACGGTGAAACATTTGAAAATGTAACCCCGCGAGCAATGAACGAAGCGATTGTCAATGTAATTGATGCTTCTCCGCACCAAGCAGGCAAAGCCTATTTCGCCGTAGCCGGTTATAAGATGAATGATTTTACACCGGTGCTTTATAAAACGGAAGATTACGGTCAGAACTGGGATAAAATCGTCAATGGCCTACCTGAAGACACATTCGTTAGAACGGTTCGCGAAGACCCAAAACGCGAAGGGCTTCTTTACGCCGGAACTGAAACAGGTATGTTTGTTTCGTTCAATGACGGTGACAACTGGCAGGAATTTCAGCTAAATCTACCAGAAGTGCCGATCACAGACCTTCATATTCGCCATGATGATCTTGTGGTCGCAACGCAGGGTCGCTCTTTCTGGATACTCGATAACTTGACCCCGCTTCATCAGATTTATGATGGTGAAGTGGGTGATGATAATTACCTTTATAAACCGCAATCACCACTAAGGTCTATTTCACTGGGCTATCCAGAATATAGTGGTCAGGATGCAGACGTGTTAATCGGTCGAAATCCACCAAGAGGATTACAGGTTCAATATATACTCGGCGAAGATCTTGCTGAGGATGGTGTTATTTCCATGGAAATATATGATCAGGCAGGTGCACTGGTCCACTCTGAATATTCAAATGACACTGCACCAGCATGCGCATTATCACCCACTCCAATGCTTCTTAAAAAATCAAAAGGGGCTAATCTATGGACCTGGAATATGATGATTGGTCAGTATGAGTGCTTCGATGAAATATTCTCAGTGACCCGCGGTAGATCAGTCTATAAGGCTGTGCCGGGCAACTATTCCGTTAAGCTCTCAATTGGTGAATATAGCCAAACTCAAGATTTCGAAATACTGGTTGACCCCAGACTTACGGGAACTCGAGCTGAAAACCTGAAGCAATATCAGGATATGGACGCGCTTAATAAATCACTGTTTAATATAGTGAGTGAAATGTCGGAAGGCTTACTCGCCCTTCGCGCAGCACAAAAACAAATAGCCGTCATCAAGGATGTATCATCGTCTGAAGAAGTCAGCGAAAAAGCCGATGCTTTAAACGAAAGCCTGCAAGGATGGATAGAAAAAATTGTTCAGGAAGACTTCAGAACCTTCCAGCATGTCTACCAGATGGAATCGAAATTCCTAATGGAAGTCAAAAGCCTGATCGGTAGAATGGCCAGTTCAGATGTGCCACTGAGCGCCGGGGCCAGAGAGGTCGGTGCGAGATACCTTAATGAATGGACGGCGCATAAGGCTGAACTTGACGGATTAACAAACAGCACAATTGCAGACTTTAACGCAGAGATGAAGTCAGCCGGAATGCCTGAAATATTTTTAAAATAGGGAAAAACAATGTCAAAATTATCAAAACTTATTATTGCCTTAGGTCTATTTTCACTGATTGGACTTACTAATTCAGGCTTTGCACAGGATGTTGATCCTGAGCTTTATAAAAATATGAAATGGCGTGATCTTGGCTTTTCGCGAGGTGGGCGTTCAACGACGTCGGCGGGAATAGCAGAAGATCATTTGACCTATTATATGGGCACGACGGGCGGCGGGCTTTGGAAAACGGAAAATGCCGGTAACAGCTGGAAAAATATTTCAGACGGTCATTTTGAAACCGCCACCATCGGCGCCATTGATGTCGCGGATAGTGACCCCAATGTGGTTTATGTCGGAACCGGTGAAGCACCGCTTCGAGGAATGAAGCTATCCCACGGTGACGGTGTTTATAAATCAACAGATGCCGGCGAAACATGGACCAATGTTGGCTTAAAAGACAGCCGTCAAATTGCCAGAATGCGTATTCATCCAAATAATCCCGATGTAGTTTATGTGGCCGTGCAGGGTAACCCATGGGGCGGCAACGAGGAGCGCGGCGTTTATAAAACCAGCGACGGAGGAGTAACATGGGAAAAATCACTTTTTATTAATGACCTAACAGGTGCCGTTGACATTTCAATGGATATGTCGAACCCACGCATTTTATATGCGGCCATGTGGGATCATAAACGCGACGCTTGGCAAGTCCGTAGTGGCGGTGGCTCGAACTCAAGCGCCATTTATAAAACCACGGACGGAGGCGAAAATTGGGAAAAAATTGGCAAAGGCCTACCCGATGAAATGGGTAAAATTGGTGTTGATGTAAGCCAAGCCAACCCCAACAAAGTCTATGCTATCGTCGAAGCCGAAGGTGAAAAAGGCGGCATGTATAGATCAGACGATGGCGGCAAAAACTTCAGCCTTATCAGTCATGATCATATCTTAAAAGCCCGCTCATGGTATTATCAGCATATCTTCGCTGACCCGAATAATGAAAATGTTGCTTATATTCTTAACGCACCGATAATGAAAACCATTGATGGCGGTAAAACATGGGCCCGTGTATCCGCTACCCACGGCGATAATCACGATCTATGGATCAATCCGTCCAATAGCGATTATATGATCAATTCCAATGATGGCGGGGCGAGCGTTTCGCTTGATGGCGGGAAAAGCTGGTCAACACAGTTAAACCAAACCACGGCGCAAATTTACCGCCTGAGTGTCGATAACGCTTACCCTTACCGTGTTTATGGATCGCAGCAGGATAATTCATCGGTTTCCCTTCCCTCACGTTCAAAAGCAGGCGGGCTTGGTATTGGTGACTGGGTATCAACCGGCGGCGGGGAAAGCGCCCATATCGCCTTTGACCCCAATGATCCAAAACTAGTTTATTCATCAGCCATTGCTGGCGGTGTCGTAGAATGGAACCGAGATACTAAACAAACACGCAATATCGTTCCATATCCAGAACGAACCTTTGCCGTTAACCCGGCCGAGCTTAAATACCGCGCCAACTGGAACCCGCCAATAATCGCATCGCCCCATGATCCGGCGACTATTTATTACGGTGCACAGCATGTGCTTAAATCAACGGACCGCGGCCAAAGCTGGACGGAAATTAGCCCCGACCTGACCCTTAATGATAAATCCCATCAGGGTGATGGCGGTGTACCTTTTACCAATGAACAAGTAAGTGGTGAAAATTATAATACGCTGTTTTATCTGGTCGAAAGTCCGCTTCAAAAGGGTGTGATCTGGTCTGGTTCCGATGACGGGCTGGTCTATGTCACAACAAATGAAGGCGAAAGCTGGGATAATGTTACGCCGCGCGGTGTGGAAGAATGGCAAATTAATGCCATTGAAACCTCACCCCATAATGCAGGGACCGCTTATGTTGCGGTAACCGGTTATAAAGCAAATAATTTCGAGCCACATGTCTACCGCACTGATGATTATGGTGACAGCTGGGATGAGATCGTGGGTGGCCTTCCCGAAGATAATTTCGTTCGCGTGGTTCGTGAAGACCCTATTACGCAGGGACTTCTATATGCCGGCACGGAAACTGGCCTGTTTATTTCCTTTAATAACGGGGATGACTGGCAGGAATTCCAAGCCGATCTACCGGAAACACCGATTACTGACCTTCGCCTTGCCCACGGTGATCTGATTGCCGCAACACAAGGGCGCGGTTTCTGGATTTTGGATGATGTTAATCCAATCCGTGAAATGGCAGGAATGGATACAGAAGATAATCATTTGTTTAAAGTGCGTGATGCTTACCGTCTGCTCAGTGGCCGTACCCTTGGTGGCGGAAAAGGTAAAAACCCACCGAATGGTACCATCATCAATTATCATCTCGCCAAAGACACACCGGAAGACATCGTCGTTAAAATCGACATTTCGGATGATCAGGGAAACTTGGTGAAGTCATATGCAAGTGATGCCAATAAGCTTTGCAAAGAAGACCCTTATTCATCGACAAAAGCTAATCCGCCAGGGAATAAAGCAGGCCTCAACCAGTTTGTCTGGAACTTAAAATCTGAGCCTCTTCCTTGTAATCCAGGCCTTGTTCATCCACCAAGAAGCGGTACATATATTGTTGCACCGGGTGCTTATACGGTGAAACTTTCTGCTGGTGATTATAGCGCAACCGAAAGCGTTAATGTACTCGCAAGCCCAGACCTTAGCGTTTCGGCAAATTATGATGAGTATAAGTCACTTACCGCAACACTGCACGCTGCCGCTAATGAAATGATAGGCAACGTTCAAACACTTGATAAAATCAAAAAACAAATTGATGTAATTATCGATGTTAGTGGTTCAGACACGGCGAAAGAAGAAGGCGAAAAACTTAAAGGAAGCCTGATGGTCTGGCATAATAAAATCATCAATACTAACCTTCAGACTTTTCAGGATATCATCCGCTATCCCAACAAAATGGCACTGAATTTTAGCTTCCTGCTTGAAGACATGAGCGGCGCCGACATCCCCATGAATAAAGGCATGAGCGAAGTGGCAGACAGATATATGTCGCAGTGGGCCGCGGTTAAAACGGAATATTTGGGCATCCTCTCAAACGATGTTCAGGCCTTTAATGCCGCGATGAAAGAAGCAGGACTGCCGGAGGTATATGTGCCATGACGCAAAACACAGCCACATCAAAAGCGGGCAGCACATCATGGTTTTTACCAGTCATAGCGGCGGCCAGCTATCCCTATTTGCTAATCCTTTTTTCAGAATCGATTGTAAATTCCAAAAATGTGGCGGCAACCTTGGCCATGGTTGTGATGTTTATAATCCCGCTACTGGCCATTTGGTCCTTAAGAAAGATTAAAAACAGCAGTTCCGCTAATCCTGCAGCACAGCGAACTCTCCTTTATTTCATTGTCGCCACCCCACCCTTTTATATTGTTTCACTTAATATTTTAGGATTACTTGGACTTGGCGAATGGCATAGCTGGATTTGGATAATATCTTTTATAGCTTTAGGTATCGTTTTTATTAGAAAAACCACTGACCAATCGAAACACAGCCCGTCAGTTATCCCCTATAACAACATACAGAAAATTCACCGCTATAGTGCACTTGCGCTCATAGTCGGGTTTATCCTTCTGCATATTACCAATCATCTGTTTGCCCTTCAATCAAACGAAATGCATGAAGAATATCGCCTGCTCTTTAATAGCTGGTATCAGGCTGATCTGGTTGAGCCTGTCTTATTCGCGCTCATCGCAACAATGGCCATCACTGGCCTGCTCATGGTTCGCCGCTATAGTGGCACGGACGGCGATATGTTTCGCACTTTACAAATAGGTGCTGGGGTTTATATGCTATTCTTCTTCGTAGCCCACATTAACGCCATTCTCTCTGGCCGTGATCGCGGCACCGAAACCGACTGGCTTTTCGCCACCACCGGCGAAGCGGGGCTAATCGTCGGTGCCCCCATGCTAATCCCCTATTATATATTTGCAGTACTGATGATCCTGCTCCACATATCACTGGGATTAAGAAGAGTATTACTATCAAAAAATATCGCTCACGAAAAAGCCAACCGAACATTCTATATCTTAATTTCAGTCGGATCACTGGTTACAGTCATGATTGGCGCAGCGATTTTGGGCCTTAAAATATAAAAGTCAATAGTCGCTAATCTTGATTTTTGCTTTCAGATCCGTTCTACAGAACGCGTGGAGGAAGCAGGTTTGTTCGCTCATGTCTAGTGTTGTGCGGGCAAAATCGTCGTCTTCACCGCTTTTTATGTAGACGTGGGTTTCTACGGGAGCGGCCTCGCCTGCTTTTCCTGTTCCGCCTGATGCACCGCCTTTTGAAAAATGCATATCCTGAATAATGGTATAGCCATGCAGGTCTTTCCTCGCGATTTTGGCGTATCTTCCAAGTTGGGTCATGAAACAAAAACCGATCCCGGCAGCGATGTAACTTATCGCGTTTGGTGCGCGGTCATTTTCGTCGCATAAATAATGAAAGATCGAGCCGTGGGGATTATAGAGATGCTGTTCAATCATTTTAACACCGTCATCACGGAGCGTACAAATAGCGCGAAGATGAAGCAGCCTGTCTTGTTCATCAGCAAGGCTTGAACCATGGCTGGAATTTGTGTCTTTGGTTTTGGGGCTGACACCCGCTTTATTGATTATGCCAGACCAGTCACCAACCGCCACTTTTAAATCACACGGTGTAATTTCATCTAAATTCTCACCAACCGCTTTTGCTTTGTCCATGGAAATATTTTCACCATTATGATTTAACGTGAACAGGCTTTCTTTTTCCCCGCGCATCAATCCATTAAGTGGCGATGCGCTAATCGCATCATATATGAGGCTTCGAAGTGTCTCAGTGTCCCCATCACTATCAATCTGCGCCTCAAGGTCGATATTCTTTGCGCCGCCCGTCATGGTGCCCTTAAGAGCTGAGCCCTTCATAGTATAATAATTATCCTGAATAAGACGGATATTATTTATGGCAATACCGCGCTTTTTGGCAAGGGAGAGGATTTCATTCATATAGGATGACACCATGCCTGTGGTTAGAAAGGATAGCGGACAAGGAGCCTCATCAAAACCGTTCAGATAGGCCCCTTCGTCGGATGTAAGTCGCCAGCTTATATCTGATCCTGCACAGGCAACAACCGCTTCTTTCTGCATCACAGATAATGAACGCACATAAAGGCGCACCGCGTCGCCCATTCGGTTATCAGGCGCACTTACCCGTGTCTCACCATCTATCGGGTAAAAAAGCGGATTGTCACTATTTCCCAGTATATTAGGTTCTTTGCTCATCATTGATCCTTTCTAGCATTGCCCATGGTAACGGCGGTCAGAAATACATTCTTGGCGCTGCGCATCATAGCTGGAACATTTGCCCATTCACTAGCAAAACCACGGTCACCCCCGCGACGTATCGCGCCGCCGCCAAGGCCAATAGAAAGAGTGCCGCCAGCAATAGAAACATTCAAATTGGCTGAGCCAGAATTTGATAATCGCGGCTCATATCCCAGATAGTTTGAAATAGCCATTGATGTCTGAACCAGAGTTGAATCTCTCGCTCCTTCAATCTGACCTGGCGGTGTGTTTGAAACCACTTCCATTTCAAAAGGAATGCCAAGTTCGTCGGTAACATCGCTGAGAATTTTTCTAACCTTGGCTTCCATACTTTCGATGATCTCTATATCAAGCGAGCGCACATCCAGTGAAAACCAACCTGTGGCCGGTTTATGATTAAACACCGATCCACTGTTCAGCATAGCCACGTTAAGACGCGCGCGCCGGTCTTCAAATTCCTGCGGCTCACTAATTTGCAATATCCGGTCCACCGCGCGACCAATAGCCTGATTGATATTAGGAAGACCACCGCTAAGAGTATGTCCCGCCGGGCCCGTTGCATGAATGCGCCACCAATGAATGCCGATGGCACCATAAGTAATACTGTGTCCGTCCCCTAGCACATCAACAAAGCCAATGGCCTGATCTTTATAATCTTCGTAAAGAGCGCGCATGCCGCGAAGGCCGGTTTCTTCTTCGGCTACACCAGCAAAAACAATATCATGTTCCGGAACAAAACCATTATCTATCAATGCTTTAGCTGCAATCAAGTTTGCCACTGTTGTTGATGTTGTGTTGGTGCCGGGACCAGTAACCCGGTCTTCAGAAATAACCGGTCCATGATCTGCCGCACGCTGATGATCCGCCACAGTCATAAGATCATCAAGGGTGGAAATAAATATAAGTGCCTTACCAGAACGCCCCTTAATTTTACCGACGACATTAGGAGCGTCTGTCACATGAACATCGGCAAGACCAATTTCACGCATATAATCAGCAACTGCATTTGCCCTTTCATGTTCAGCACCCGAAGGCGAAATTATACCGCCCAATTTTACTAGCAAATTGGAAGCATCCATTTTTGCGGCGTCAATTTCACCAAGGCCATTTAAAACCGCTGCATCTGCCACCGCATCATCAACGGTTCGCTCCCCAGCAATAGCGAGTGATCCAAGACTGGCAATAAGCAGTACCGGCAATATTTTTAGTATATTTCTCAATTTATTCTCTTTCTATTTAACTGGTGTTAGCCAACCTCTTTTATCCTCGACATGGCCCATAACGATATCATTAAACATTTTTTGAAATGTTTT
>JABJKT010000166.1 GCA_018660225.1 Kordiimonadaceae bacterium | reverse complement strand
TAGCCGCCTTTATAGCCGGATGACTATCTATGATACTGGCTGAAGTATAAAAACCTGGATAGCTAATACCCCAGATACCGACACGCCCGTTATTTCCGGCAACATTTTCTAGCAGCCATTCAACGGTATCATAAGTATCGGTACTTTCATCCGTATCCATATTACTTTGTTTATCGGGATTATGGGGGCTCATTTCTTCATAACCGCCTTCTGACATCCAGCGCCCGCGCCCGTCCTGATTTACGAAAATATAACCTTCTTTTTCATAATGATGATCAGCACTTACCGGACCCATATATTCAGGAAAATTATTAACACCGTATGGGCGCACCGAATAAGGCGTGCGCTTCATAATAAAGGGATAGCTGCCGGATTTATCCTTTGGCGTATAAACGGCAGTAAATAATTTTACCCCGTCCCGCATGGGAATATAATATTCATGCTTGGTATAGTGGGCCTTTGCTTCATAGTCCCCCTCCTGCGCATTTGTCGTTGCAGCCGCTATTAGTGCGAAGCATAATATGAATAATATTTTCATGTTATTTCCCTTAATTTGGAATACGCGGCACACTCACACTGGATGGATAATCATTTGAACGGTGAATGGTGTGGGTTGCTTTGATGTAATCTTCATCCTTTGCGCTATAGATATCCATAAACTGCTGCGGGTTACGGTCTGCGAGCGGGAACCATGAACTTTGGATCTGGATCATCACCCTGTGTCCTTGTTTGAAGGTATGGGAGATACCGGGCATGGTGAAGTTCACATTTGTCACTTCACCGGGCGCAAAAGCTTCCGGCTTTTCGAAGCTGTTTCTGTATTTAGCGCGCATAATATCGCCGCGTACCATCATCTGATAGCCTTTCATAGGAACGTCCATATATTTATCATCATGCTCCGGAAAATCATCCGGGAACACATCAATAACTTTAACCACGAAATCCGCATCGGTTCCGGTTAAAGAAACAAACAAATCCGCAATAACCGGACCAGCAAGTGTTACATCTTCGGTGAGGATATCGGTTTGATAAACCATCACGTCAGGACGTCGTCCAGCAAAACGTTGATCTTCGACCATATATTCACGCGAACGGCTATTTGTGATAGCGCGGGTAAAGGGAACCGGATTTGCCGGATCGCTGACATATTCGTCTGAACCTTCATTTGACGCAGGCTTCATATTTGTAAGACCACCGTCATTTTGCAAATAAAAAGTAAATGGCTCCGCATCTTCCGGCGGCCACTGATCATGTTCGCGCCATTCATTTTCACCGCTATAAAATGCGAGTACTTCGGGAAGGTTGGCGTCTTCTTCGTCTTTTAGATATTGATTAAAAAATTTCAGATCAATATTTTCTTTATAGCGATTTGACGTCTTAACATCAAACGGGGCATTGCCCAGATGATCGCCGTCCGTACGCACCCAACCACCATGAACCCACGGCCCGCGCACTAATGTATTTGTAATGCCAGGATTTTTTTCTTCGATTGATTTATAAATTGTTGTACCGCCGTAGCTATCTTCAGCGTCATGTGAGCCAATAACAGTCATCACATTGGTGTTTACATTATTTAAATGCGGGGCAATGGCGCGGCTTTGCCAAAATTCATCATAATCGCCGTGTTCCATTAAATTATTCCAGAACGGACTTTTGCCTTTAAAGATTTTATCATTGACGTTGTGAAGCGCACCAAGCTCCAGGAAGAAGCGATAAGCATCATCATGGGGAAACTCAAAACGGCCGACAACACCCTGTTTAGTTGGGTTCGCTGGCCCCTGATCAAAACCACGGTAAAAACGAAATGCATCAAGCATGAAAAACGCGCCAAGGTGATGAAAATCATCTCCCATGAATATGTCGCCCATTGGTGCTTGCGGTGATGCAGCCTTAATAGCGGGATGTGTGTCTATAATACTGGCGGCGGTATAAAATCCGGGGTAAGAAATACCAAAAATACCAACTTTACCAGTATGGTTTTTCACGTTAGCGAGCAGCCAATCAACAGTATCGTATGTGTCCGAACTTTCATCATGGTCAGTAGGACCTTTATTATCATTATGGGGTGTCATATTGCGAAATTCGCCTTCCGACATATTGCGGCCGCGCACATCCTGATAAACAAAAATATACCCGTCTTTGGCAAAGCGGTTATCACCACCATTAGGCCCAAGATAATTTGGATAGTTATTAACGCCGTAAGGACGCAGCGAATAAGGGGTTCTCTTAAGTAATATTGGGTATGCCTTACTATCATCTTTCGGTGTATAGACGGACGTGAATAATTTAGTCCCGTCGCGCATAGTGATATTATATTCATGCTTGGTATAATTCGCTTCAAGATCATAATCACCATCAGACGCGAATGCAGAATTTGCAGACATAAATATGAATGAGAATATGATAAGAGATTTTAGTAATTTAGACATTATAGTCCCCTTATAAAAAGAAAAAAGGCCCCGCAAAAAATTCACGGGGCCTTAAATTGTTTAAGCTTTAAGCTCTATGTTATCGCCGTGCATGATCATAGTTTTGTTCATGACCGCCGCACCTACGGCATCGCCCCAGACGTTAACGGTGGTTCTGAACCTATCCAAGAACCAATCAACGGATAGAAGCAGCCCGATACCTTCGGCTGGAAGGCCAACGGCACTAAGCACAATAAGCATAGTCACTTGTCCCGCCTGCGGAATACCCGCCGCACCAATCGCTGCCATAGTGGCAGTAAGCGCAACAATGATCTGATCAGAAAGACTAAGATCGACGCCATAAACCTGTGCGATGAAAAGTGCCGCAACCGCTTCATAAAGCGCTGTACCATTCATATTAACGGTACTACCGAGCGGTAATACAAAACGGACCGAACGTTCATGTAGTCCGTGTTCGTGGGTACATTCCATAGTTATAGGAAGTGTCGCCGATGAACTTGCGGTACCAAAAGCGGTTAAAAGCGCACGGGCCACATCTTTAAGATAACTAAGCCCGCGACGTCCAACTAAAACTAGGATAGCAAAAAGAACCACAGCATGAACGCTTAGTCCAATAAGCACAGTCATGACGTAACTTCCAACGGCAGAAACGGTTGCAATGAATGCTGGCCCGCCGCCTGCTTCACCAAGCGGTGTTGCAACAAGCGCGAACACACCAAGCGGTGAGAAATACATAATCCAGCCAACAATGGTCATCATCGTACCGTTAAGACTATCGAAAAATTCAATAACACTTTCGCCCTGTTTGCCAATTGTCGTAACGGCAGCACCAAAGACGACAGCAAAGAAAACAAGCGGTAACAATTGAAGATCAACCGCAGAGGCCACGAGATTAGGCGATACCATACTAAGCACAATATCAACCACACCTTGACCGCCTGCACTATCTGCAACGGCCAATCCGGCTGAAACGCTCTCAATTGAACGTTCAACACCTTCACCTGGCTGAATAACATTCACCGCAACAAGACCGATGGTAACGGCAATGAATGTTGTAATCATGTAATAAAGCATGGTTAGTCCGCCTGGACGACCCAGCTTTCTTACATCACCGAGCGAGGCAACACCTGATATCACTGCAGCCATAATGAGCGGTATAATAGTCATTTTAAGCGCATTGAGAAATAATGTACCCATCCATTCAATGACGAGAATATCCTCGCCAAAATACCAACCTGCGAGCAAGCCGAGCACAACACTGGCACAAATTAGATAAAGAATGATCATCGCATGTTTATGTGACATTCTTAATAACTCCCTATTTTTTTTAATTATATGGTATATTTTTGTGAAAATAATACACAAAAATACTTCTTCTTGAAAAAGACCTTAAATTATTGTTGTACCTTTTGCAGCATCTTTTGTAAAAGAAGTGGTATTTTTTTTAAAAAGGCTTGAGCTAGATGTTCATATTAATCGATAATTACGACAGTTTTACATATAATCTGTACCATTACCTTGGCGAAATCGGCGCTGAGGTTGAGGTTTTTCGTAATGACGAAATTTCTGTTGATGAACTCAATGCGAAAAAACCGCAGGGAATAATTCTATCTCCCGGACCCTGTACACCCGATGATGCGGGTATCTGTATGGATATAATTGATAAGCTCGGCGCAGACATCCCAATTTTGGGCGTCTGTCTTGGCCACCAGTCAATCGGTCAGGTTTACG
>JABJKT010000165.1 GCA_018660225.1 Kordiimonadaceae bacterium | reverse complement strand
AACATCGCTGCCGTGACTGGTCCACTTAAGCCATTGACAGGACCATTGTCATATTCGCCCTTAGCAAATGTGCCGACTTTATATCCAGCTATCTTTCCTTGCGTTTTCAGAAGTTCCTCTACATATAAATCTGCAATCTGATAGGCTACTACTTCAGATATATCATCTGCGGATATAGGAGAAATAGGTTTCGCTTGATTGAAGTTATCAATGAAACTTACAGCAAGCTTTTTTTGGTCTACTGGATTAGTGAAGTCAATATTTTCTTCTCCAGAATTGCCACACCCGGTAAGAGCAATAAAGCCGCCTATTAAAATGATTGAATTTATTTCTCGCATAATCTTCATGATGCTTCCAATTAATTAAGTGTTGCAAGTTTAATGCGGGCATCTGCGAGCGTAGTGCGACTTGAATTTCCACCTTCAGAATTTTCGATCAGAAGCGAAAAGTATTTTTTTGCCGTTTCCATGTCACCTAATTCAAAAGCGGTATTACCTGCGCCATAAATGCTGTTGTACCGTCCTGGGGAACGTTTTAATGAAAGTTTGTATGCGGCATGTGCTTCCTCAACACGGGAAAGCTCCAGATACATATCACCTAATAATTCTTCAGCAGGTAAAATATCGCCGGGGTTAGACGGCGCATTTTTGCTTGTTGCTTCTTGTTTTGATGCTTCCTTCATTAAGGCTAGAGCATTTTCAGTATCGCCATTGGCAAGATATTGCCATGCACGCGCACCAAGCAGCTGGCTATCAATTTTCATTCTGTAATATTCAAGACCATTCATTGGTGGCAATGTTGCGGCCATTTCTGCTAGAAGCTCAATATCAGCGGTTGCTTCATCAGGACGGCCAAGGCGAGAGAAGCCTAAGGCGCGCGCAAAATGTGTGTTGCCAATGTCTCTCTTATCCGCATCTATCCATGGGAAATATGCAGGTGATTTTGGCGTAAGAGTAATGGCAGTTTGCCAATCTTTACTCTCCATTGAATTTCTAGCGGGAACTGCTGTGAAAGCATACGCGATGGCACGTTGTCCGCTTTTTTCATATTCCTGAATATCAAGGGAAAATAAATCTTCCTCGAGTTTCGCTGCGGCTTCGTCGTCACCTTTTTGCAGATGAGCAAATACTAAATAGTCCATTGCGTGTGGGTAATGTGAATTAACGGCCCCATTATCAATACAGATTTCAAGGGCGGTACCGGCAGAGATATTATTCCATTCGATAGCGCTATCCCATTTTCCCAAGCGCGTATATGTGTGTGTCATCATATGAGAGGCATGGGGCACTTTAGGCGTTATTTGACCATAATGATCCGCTACTTCAAGCGCACCACTGGCTAGATCGGCCGTGTCAAAGGCATGAATTACATAATGATGTCCGCCCGGGTGGTTTGGCATGGTTTTCAATACGTCAAGCGCAACCTGCCCTGCTTCAAGTCTTTCAGAGTCATTTTTTGAAATAGCAACTTTAAAAAGCGCATTAAAGGCTTTTGCATCCATATCTTCTGGCATTTCATCAGATATATTTTGCCAAACAGCTGACATCTTGGCAAATCCGTTGACCATGTTTAGATCAGCGCTTTCCAAGTAAAAAGCTTCAGTGGTCTTTAAAAAATTCTGTTCACGTTCTGTGATGCCGTTGATTGATTGCCCTCTTCTTGTTAATTCAAGGCCGCGCGCATAATCTTCTGCTAACAGTGCATCACCCCAAAGTGGATGGATCATAACCATGGCCTGGCCCCAATATGACATTGCGCAGTTAGGGTCAGCATCATCAGCCATTGAAAAAGCAAACTGGGCTTCCGGATACATCATGTTATGCATAAGTGCGACACCACGCTCAACTAATGGGCTTGCTTCTGCGGTACAGCTGGTTGGGAAATTTACATCACCTACCGGCGTTGAAAGAAGATCAAATTTAGGACCATCAGCAGCTTGAGAAATTTCCTCAGATATTTCATCAGAAACCTCTTCAACTTCGCTATTATTACTACATCCCATTATCAAAGTTGTGAAACAGAATGTCATAAAAACCCAAGCTTTATTCATATCTTAAATACCCTTTATATTGTTTACGCGCGCCTTATGATTGGAGAGTGATGTTGGTTTTATATATAAAACTTATATTGTTATATAAAACAAAAATAATTATATGATAATTTAATTTAAGCGCAAGAAAATTCGGTCTAAGCAACCTTGATAGGAACATTGTGTATATTAGCTTGATCTTTTTTTCCCAAACTAGACGTATATAAAGGATCAAGCCCCAATAGATATGTGCACCGTCCAAATGTCTGCTTATGTCGTCGGAAGCGGATATATAATAATTGTGGATATTTGCTATTATCACCCTGCTTGAGCACCTCCTGACGACCCAAAGCGGATATTAAAAATTAGTAATGACGAGTAAATTTCTTGAAGTCTTTTTAAAAAAGGCAATGATCTTATGCTTCGGTGTAATTCTGGTAATTTCTTTAAATTGGCAATAAGCTGTGATAACGTCCGTGCCTTGATATAAAGCACTAGGGTAATGGGAAAAAAGATTGATTAATAAGGCATCCTCAACATCGGGCAATGAGAATGACGCTTACGATGCGTTTCAGGATATGTTGCAAAATAAAATTCTTAACAGTCCGATGAAACCAGTGCAGTTAATGGCGATCATAATGTGCTTTGTCCTCAATATGATTGACGGTATGGATGTTCTTATTGTTTCCTTCACTAGTTCTTCGCTTGAGGTTGAATGGGGTTTATCGAAAACACAGCTCGGTTATATATTTGGCGCTGGCCTGTTTGGGATGATGATGGGTTGCATTTGTCTGGCACCAATTGCCGATAGAATTGGCCGATTTAAATTGTTGTTCATCTCGACGGCATTGATCGCATCTGGAATGCTAGCGACCGCCATAATTAATTCGTTAGAACAGATGCTCGTTCTTCGTTTTATAACCGGGCTAGGGATTGGTAGTATTTTACCAACTATGGCGGCGGTTGCTTCGGAGTTCTCGAATGAGAAGAACCGCAATTTCAGTGTCGGTTTTGTGCAAGGTGGGTGGTCAATCGGCGCGATACTTACCGGTTTTTTTGTTGCTTGGGCGGTGCCTCAATTTGGTTGGCGCATCGTTTACGCTACCGCGGGATCAATATCACTCATTATGCTTCCGTTAATCTACTGGTTTATGCCGGAAACGTTATCTTTTTTAGCCAAACACCAACCCGAAAATGCTTTGAAGAAAATTAATGGATTGCTTAAGCGTATGGGCCAGGAGCAAATTGATCACTTGCCCAAAAAACCAATTGAGGCGAGAGCCAGAACCCCTGTGCGGGATCTTTTTAGTAATAATTTAAAGCGAGCTACTTTGTTGCTTTGGAGCGGGATATTTTTCGCGTTTATGACGCTTTATACGTTAATCAGCTGGATACCAAATATAGCCACGACATCAGGTATGCCTTTTGAGTTAGCGACATACGCAGGTATGGCGTTAAACGTGGGGGCGTTCATTGGTACGGTTGGCATAGGGTGGCTCGCGACATGGTTAAAAATTAATCGTCTAATATTTATATACATGCTGTGCGGTTTTATTTTCATGTCAATTTATGCGAATTTTGACATGAGTTACGGTGTTATGTTTGGTTTGATATTCTTTATCGGGATTTCAGCTCAAGGCGGCATCACTGGATTTTATCCGGCAGCCGCAAGAGCTTACAGTTCACATATACGTACAACGGGCATCGGTTGGGCGATCGGTATTGGCCGTTTTGGTGCCATCATTGGACCAGCGCTTTTTGGCATTTTGTATGATGCGGGAATTGCAATTCAAACCATGTTTATAATATTTTCATTTCCACTATTACTAGCGGGTATCGCGGCGTTGTTGATCCCACAGGAAAATTTGGAATAAGATAATGCGGGTAAAAAATAATTTCATAAAGCAGGTAAAGCACATCAAAGAAAATGCTGGTGTTGTTGTCGCCGTTCTTGTTGATGATGGTTTTTCGAAGCAGGAAATTGAAAGACATATTAAATGCGGTATGGGAGTAGCAGAAATCCGCATTGATATGTTTCAAAGCTATGCACCAAATCACATAATAAAAGAAATTGATAAATTCGCCGAAGTTCCGACATTAGCGACCATAAGAAAAACTGAAGATGGTGGTTTTTGGAATAAACCTGAAACTGAGCGGATAGAATTGTTCAAATCAATAATACCCCATGTATGGGCCGTTGATATCGAGTTATCAGAACCAGAAACGCTGTCTGCATTGAAGGAATTTCTTTGCGATCACAGCTGCGATCTAGTGGCGTCCTACCATAATTTTGATCAAACACCGAATGATGATTTTTTACACACATTGATCAGCCAAGCAAAAAAAGTAGGCGCAGATGCCGTAAAAATAGCTTGTATGGTGAAAAGTGAAGCTGATTGCATCCGATTAGCGACTTTGTTTGAAAAGGACTTAGATATTCCCAAAATAATTATTGGAATGGGGGCGCTCGGTATGCGTACTAGAGTTTCATTTCCAGCTCTCGGTTCCTTACTCACTTACTCGCCATCTGACAAAATATCTGCCGCATACGGGCAAATATCATTTTCAGATATGATTGAGCAGCTTCGCGAATTTTATCCAACATTTGTTAGAAGATAAAAATTTAACTCTTTCTCGTTATTTCGCCAGAAGCAATCGTTCACAATAGTAGAGAAATAAACTTCATTAACTTTTAAAGCGCATTTGTTTTCGGTCAAAAAAATATTTGGCAAAAATATCAACTACGTTAAAGTTTATTGTAAATTGTTTTTGCTCATGTTAGCGTTCCTTGGGAGCTTGGAAATTACCATTTATGGATGGCAGTTTACAAAATGAAAAGTATTAAATTATTTTTGAATAGAGGCCGTTATCTGCGGCATATAGCAGTCCTATTTCTTTTGATCGGATACGCGCAGGCGTCTTTTTCTCAAACAACACAAGACCTAGCTAATAATTTACCTGCTAAAAAGTTTGAATATCCTTGGGATGTTAAAGTATTTGATCTACCTGTTTCAAAAAATGGTGTTGCTTATCGCCTTTATATCCGTGCGCCAATTGAACCACCCCAAGAGGGCGAGAAACCTTCAAGCTTTTATTTTCTAGACCCACTTGCACTTTTTACTCCGGCTGCTTCAATGAGTTATAATTATGAATATTTCAATTATACCCCCAGTGCGTATTTCATCGGTATTGGTTATCAGGATGAAGCAGACGGTACATGGAAAGAGGAAAATCGCACACGCGATTATACACCGACTGCATTCGCTCCTCCAGATGCGTCTCACTTCCTTTCAGGAAACCCGGTAGATTACGAAAATTCTGGCGGCGCTGATGCTTTTCTTGATGTGGTTAGAGATGAAGTGATACCCTTTATTGAAGCTAAATATGAAGTGGATGCTGAAGATAGGGTACTTATCGGAAAGTCGATGAGCGGCTTAGCCGCTGCCTACTCTCTTATGACTAGACCCGGTATGTTTAAGCGTTATTTAATTATAAGCCCGGCAATTTGGTGGGATGATTTTTTATATCCTCGGATGGAGCGAGCAATTATGAAAACGGCGGAAGCGACAAAAGATGCCGAGTACCCCATTGAAACAAGAGCTTACTTTGCAGTTGGTGACGGCGAAGAAAGAATGAGCCTAGTCACTGATCTTTATGTGCTTTTTAATTCTTTGCAAAGACGATTTAATCCCAATTTAAAAGTGAACATTGAAGTTCTCCCTGATGAAGCGCACGAAGGCGTTTTCCCCAATGCCTTCATGAGGGGTATGGTTGGGGTATATTCTGATGAAGAAAATAGGAAAGCCTCTGCATCAAAACTTAAATGGAAATAATTCTCAGCATTGATGATACTTAATGGATGCGCTAACGGCTACTTATGTCGTCGGAAGCAGACACTAAAAATTGTTACTATCACAGGTTATTTTGTTTTGCAGATTAGCATATAAAACCAGCGCATCTTTATGATCATTTTGGCTGAAATATTTTAGCTTTTGACCACTATGATCAAGGGTGTATTCGCTGATTTGGCCGCGTTTTACGGATGATAGAATTTTGCAGGGGAAGGTGGCTTCTCCGCCTTTTTCATTTAGGCTTGCTACGGGGAAATAAGCTTTATTTTGGTCTGTGAGCAGGCCAAGCTGGAAATAACGGACCACTTGGGGCGGGGCTTTTACCCGAGCGGATGAAAAATTCATAAAGCCCGAAAGCCGGAAGCAACACAGGCGCCAGCACAGGAATATACAAAAGCCCTGAACAAACACGAGTAAAGTCATTCTGGTATTTGGTCAGCAACAGCGCAATAGGTAGAGCGAAGATCAGATTAATGGCAATCACCAGTGCCGCAACGATAAGTGAATTAAGCAGGCCTGAGAGAACAAGTTCAAAATTCTGCAGTTCCACCAGTCCTGAAATATTAATTTCATCCGGTATGATCTGCGGGAATGGAATTCTGGGCGCGAGCAACCAGAAGCCAAGATGAAAAAACAGTATAAGATAAAAACTATTGAGCAGATTTAATGAGAGCCATTTTTGTTTCATTTTGCGCGCCTCATATAAAGTCTGAGCGCAAATGATATTAGAATGCTTACCATGAATATGATGATCACTTTTAAATAGCTGGCAATATTTTGATCAAGGTCAATGCTTTGAAAATCGCTTAAGGCTGATACGGAGAGAAACTGCGGGCTGTTGGCTCCCAGTAAAAACGGCACTTCATAATTACCCAGCACAAAGGCAAAAATAACAATGAATATGGACATGACCTGCACTGAATTAAGTGGGATATATATTTTTTGAAATATTTCCAAAAACCCCGCGCCAAGATCCTTAGCGGCAAATATATAACCGGATATTTCCTTTTTATGGGTCGCCATCAGGTAAAGAATAACAAACGGCACCTCTTTCAAGATATAATTGAGGATAATGCCAATACCCAATTGATCATTAATTAACGTAATCCCGCCAAGATTAAACAGCCGCGCCAGAAATCCGCTGTCAGAAAAAAACAGATAAATAATATAGGCAAAACCAAGGTGTGGGACCACCAGCACAATATTAAGAATGCCGTATTTAAATTTTTGTTTATCCGAATTGATCAGATGAAAGCTGATCAAACTGCCGATGAGAACGGCGAGTGCCGTTGATATCAGGCTGATGATTATGGAAAAGGATAAATCGCTCACGGAAATATAATCAAATGAACTGAGGCTGAAAGTGCTGATGCTCTGCGCGACCACTTTTGAAAATGCGTATAAAAAAAGCCCGAATGGACTGACGCAGATTAAAAGTATCAATAAAGCAATGATCAGTTTTGAATTATTTGTTTTTTCCATTCTGTCTCAATCACCGGAATAAAGGCGGCCGGTAATTCCTGTGCCTTTGCTTTGTTGAGTATTTCCAGATCCAGTGTTGCGTCGCCCAGATCAACGGAATTTAATACTTCTTTATCTTGCTCTGAAAGCCTCTCCAGATCAAGAACACTAAAATCACCCCAGTTATCCGGGTTTAGTTTAGAGGCTTGTGCCGTTATGCCAAGCAGAAAATTTGCCGCGGTAACGGCGCTCTCTTTACTCGGTGCATTAAAAGGTATCGTCACATAATGAGTATTAGCGAGCGCCCCGTCATCCAGCACGAATGTCTTTGTAGTTTTTGGGAAGATGCCCTTATCAATCATTCGTTGGGCGGTGGACGGGTAATAATCCATTGTCATCCAAAGGGTGCCGTCTGAAAATTGTTGATGAAGCTTGCTAACCGTTTCAGGGTAAAATTCGCCTTCACGGTAAAGAAAAGGGGCAATGTCTTCAAGCAGCGTCCACAGTTTTGGTAGCTCTGCCCGAAGTTTGTCCTCGTCACCAGTGCGGGCTAAATTATTATAGCTTTCCCGGCCTAAAATATTCATTAAAGTCTGCCGGATAAAAGCACTGCCGGTAAAATCTGGTGGTGCAGAATAGGTAAACTTGCCCGGATTTTCTTTTATCCAACGCACCAGTTCACTGAGCGTTTTGGGCGGAGTTTTTATTTTTGCCGCATCATAAATAAAGACCATCTGCGCCGCTCCCCACGGCATTTCGTGGCCGTCATGAAGGGTGCCAAAATCGTTCGCTATGGTTGGATCGTCCAAATTTACAAGTTTTGAATTTTCAAGCTCATATAAAAATGGCTTCCAGGTAAGCCCGTTATCTTTCATCACTTTAAAATTTTCGCCGTTAACCCATAACAGATCAACAGAGCCATTTTCACGGCCCAGTCTTTTATCCCGGATCAGTTTTTGTACCGTGTCCTGTGCGTCATTAATCGGAACCCTGATCAGGTCAATGTCATACTGCTTTTTAAGCTCGTCAGCGACGAATGTATCGATCCAGTTATTGATATTTTCATTTCCGCCCCACGCGGCAAAGCGCACGGTTGCACTTTGGGCAAAAAGTGAAGTAGAAAGCAGGAAGCTAAGCAGTGTGATGATCAATAGTCTCATATAGTTTGATATCTCCTGTCTTTAGTGCCTCTGCGGCTATTGATAAAAGCTCAGCTTTAAACTCAAGCGAATTTATAAGCGGGAGCTGCGATACATATGTAATTCTTCGAAATATCTCCGCGGCGCAAAACTTAGCAACCAGTGAGCTGTCATGCTCACCATAAAGCTCATTTAAGGTATCATGCGCAACTGAAAAGTTATTTGAAAGCACCATATGAGCCAAAAACACACCGAGATCGATCTCGGGCAGTCCTAAAAATCCAAATTCAGGATCAATGACAAACAGGCCTTTTCGGTTTCAATCCAGCTCATAGGATAATAATCGCCGTGAATTAATGTGCGGCTTTTTTTAAAATATAACTCGCCCAGTTCAGTCGCGGCTTGTCTCAGTTCATCATCATTCTTATAGGGTTTTGCGATCGCCTGAAGGCCCTCTGTAACCGTATCAAGGTCAATAGCCTCATCATCCGCTAAAAAAGGAAGGTGAAAAATATAGGCGTGGTTTAGTTCCCTCATGGCGAGATTATCAAATTCTATGTCATTCGGAATTTTAAGGCTGTGAAGCGAGACAAGATAACGCACGAGGTTTTCGCAAGTTGCTTTATCAAGTTTTTGTTGTTGCGCGTAAAGATATTCAAAATCGGTCGCAGAGCCAAGATCAGATATATAGGCAATTCTTTTTTCTTTATCGAGGCCAAGAAGCTCCGGTGAGTGAGCCGCCAGAAAGTCATTCTTTGCGGCGAGTTCGTAATATTTAAATTCCGATAATATTCTCCGTTCTGGCGCAGGAATATCGGGGAAACGCGCACAATAGGGCGGGGACTGTTTTATGATAACCGTGTTTTGATCATCAAAGGTTAAGCGAAATGTAAAGTTCATATTACCGTCACCAGCAATATCAATATTTGCTACTTTGACCTTTTTGCCAAGGACATTTTCAATATGATTTTCAAAATCATTTGTTGTCCACTGATTGATATAATGTGTCATAAATCCGGCAAATACCTTATTT
>JABJKT010000164.1 GCA_018660225.1 Kordiimonadaceae bacterium | reverse complement strand
GGGAACAAAGCAATGACCAATCGAAGTGAATTACTGAGTGAAGCACTTGCTTCACGTATTTTGGTGCTTGACGGGGCAATGGGTACAATGATCCAGTCTCTTAAGCTTGAAGAAGCTGACTTTCGCGGTATGGAGTTCAAAGATAAGAATAACGATATTAAAGGCAATAACGATATTCTGGCTATTACCAAGCCCGACGCAATTTGTGATATTCATAAAGAATTTCTAGCGGCCGGTGCCGATATCATCGAAACCAACAGCTTTAATGCCACAAGCATTTCCCAGTCCGATTATGCCATGGAAGATGTGGTTTATGATCTGAACGTGGCCTGCGCAAAAGTGGCTCGCAGGGCGGCTGATGAATTTAGTGCGCTTACACCGGACAGGCCACGTTTTGTCGCCGGTGTGCTTGGCCCGACCAGCAGAACCGCGTCACTTTCACCGGACGTTAATGATCCTGCCTTTCGAAATGTAAGTTTTGATGAACTTGTGAGCGCTTATAAGGAAGCGACTGAAGGGCTAATGGACGGTGGTGCTGATATTATTCTGATTGAAACAATATTTGATACCTTGAATGCCAAGGCGGCTATATTTGCCGTTGAAACGGTTTATGAAGAAAAAGGAATAAGGCTGCCGATTATGATTTCAGGTACCATTACCGATGCATCGGGCCGGACTTTATCCGGTCAAACTGCAGAAGCCTTCTGGTATAGTGTCCGCCATGCAAATCCGATTAGTGTCGGCTTTAACTGCGCACTTGGGGCCAAAGATTTAAGGCAACATATCGCGGCCTTATCGAAGGTTGCCGATACCGCCGTCTCATCGCATCCCAATGCGGGACTGCCCAATGAAATGGGTGAATATGACGAAACCCCGGAAGAAATGAAAGCCCAGCTACAGGAATGGGCGAGTAGCGGATTTTTAAATATTGTTGGTGGGTGCTGCGGCACCCGGCCTGATCATATTCGCGCTATTGCGCAGGGGGTGGCAGGTATAGCCCCGCGTAAAATTCCAGAAATAGAACCTCATATGCGCCTTAGTGGCCTCGAACCATTTATGGTGATATAAAATGACGAAACGACAAGGTATATTCATAAACATCGGCGAGCGGACCAATGTTACCGGTTCGGCCAAATTTAAAAAGCTTATCTTAAATGGTGAGTTTGATGAAGCGCTTGATGTGGCATTAAGCCAGGTTGAGGCAGGCGCACAGGTTATCGACATCAACATGGATGAAGCGATGCTTGATAGTGAGGCTGCCATGGTCAAGTTTCTTAATCTTATTGCGTCCGAACCTGACATTTCCCGCGTACCGATCATGGTCGATAGCTCCAAATGGTCAGTGATAGAAGCGGGTCTTAAATGCGTTCAGGGCAAAGCGATCGTCAATAGTATTTCCCTCAAAGAAGGGGAAGAAAATTTCATTGCCCAGGCTAAACTGATAAGGCGTTACGGCGCTGCGACAGTTGTCATGGCATTTGATGAAGACGGTCAGGCGGATACTTTGGCGCGTAAATATGATATTTGTGAGCGGTCTTATAAAATACTGACAGAAAAGGTTGGTTTTCCACCCGAAGACATCATTTTTGATCCAAATGTTTTTGCGGTCGCTACCGGTATTGAAGAACATAATAACTACGGCGTTGATTTCATTGAAGCGACAAGGAAAATTACCGATAATTTGCCGTACTGCCATGTATCAGGCGGGGTGAGTAATGTATCCTTCTCTTTTAGGGGAAATAACCCGGTCCGTGAAGCGATGCATAGTGTGTTTTTATATCATGCCATTCAGGCGGGTATGGATATGGGCATTGTTAATGCGGGCATGATGACGGTTTATTCTGAAATTCCGGCTGAGCTTCGTGAACGTGTTGAAGATGTGATCTTAAACAGACGCGATGACGCGACAGACAGACTTCTTGAAATAGCCGATAAATATAAAGGCGTAAAAGGCGAAGTTAAAAAAGAAGATCTTGAGTGGCGCAGTGCCACCGTGGAAGCAAGACTGTCCCACGCTCTTGTCAAGGGAATTACCGCCTTTATCGAAGAAGATACCGAAGAAGCACGCCAGAAATTTGACCGACCGATCCAGGTTATCGAAGGTCCTTTAATGGACGGAATGAACGTGGTTGGTGACCTTTTTGGCTCCGGTCAGATGTTTCTGCCACAGGTGGTAAAGTCTGCCCGTGTTATGAAACAATCGGTCGCATACCTACTACCTTTTATCGAAGAAGAGAAAGGGGACGATAGCACCTCGTCTTCAAACGGTAAAATACTTATGGCTACCGTCAAAGGTGATGTTCATGATATCGGCAAGAATATTGTCGGTGTGGTGCTGCAATGTAATAATTATGAAGTGATCGATATGGGCGTCATGGTGCCCTGCGATGATATACTCAAAAAAGCGAAGGAAGAAAATGTCGATATGATCGGACTGTCCGGTCTCATCACGCCGTCGCTAGAAGAAATGTGCACGGTCGCAGATGAGATGGAGCGGCTTGGTATGGATTTGCCACTGCTTATTGGCGGGGCGACAACATCAAAGGTTCATACGGCGGTGAAAATTGCGCCAAATTATAACGGGCCATTGGTTTATGTGCTTGATGCGTCGCGCGCCGTTGGTGTGGCCGGTCAGTTGCTGGGAGAAGCCACTAAAAAAGATTTTAGCGCGGGCGTGGCCAAAGAATATCTCGATATGCGTATCAAATATGAAAACCGTAATAAAGCGGATAATCAGATTACTGTGGCTGAAGCACGAAAAAACCACTTTAAAATTGACTGGAATGATTACGCACCTGAAAAACCAAGTTTCACAGGGCTTAAAACTTTCGACGATTATGACCTAGGCGATTTGGTAAAAACCATCGACTGGACACCATTTTTTAGAACATGGGAGCTTACCGGAACTTATCCGAAAATACTAACCGATAAAGTGGTTGGTAATAGCGCGTCTGATCTTTTTAAAGACGCTGAAGCAATGCTGCAAAAAATTGTTGATGAAAAATGGCTCAAGGCAAAAGCAGTGATTGGCTTCTGGAATGCGAGTTCAATTGGAGATGATGTGGAACTTTATACGGATGAAAACCGCGGGGAACCGGTAAATACGGTTCATTTTCTTCGTCAGCAAATGAACAAAAGAAGCGGCAAGGCCAATATGTGTCTGGCTGATTTTGTCGCCCCTAAAGAGAGCGGCATATCTGATTATATGGGCGGCTTTGCCGTTACGGCTGGCATCGGCATTGAAGAAAAGCTCGAGCTTTTTAAAGGCAGTCATGATGATTATAATGATATCCTGCTTAAAGCCTTGGCTGACCGCTTAGCCGAAGCCTTCGCAGAACATATGCATGAACGTGTTCGTAAAGAGTTCTGGGGCTATGCGGCGAACGAGGCTTTGGATAATGAAGCGCTGATCAAAGAAAAATTCCGCGGTATCCGTCCGGCACCCGGCTATCCGGCCTGCCCGGACCATACGGAAAAGAACGGCCTTTTTGCCCTGCTTAATGCTCGTCAAAACGCCGGTATCGAACTAACCGACAGCATGGCCATGCTTCCGGCGTCTTCGGTCAGTGGGTATTATTTTGCTCACCCTGAGAGCCAGTTTTTTGGCCTAGGCAAAATATCAAAAGATCAGGTAGAGGATTACGCAAGGCGCAAAGATATGGAACTGAGACTTGTGGAAAGATGGCTTTCCCCTAACTTGGCTTACGACCGGAAATAGTTTTTTAAACCAATAAAAAAAGAAGAAAAAGAATATGGGAAAAGATATTACGCACATCCATGGCTATTATTCACCGGATGATTTATATGGTAAGATTATTGATGGGCTCGGTAAGCTTGGCAAGGATTTATCGAAAATTACACTTGATGATCTTCAGCCGGTGGATGAATTTCATATTCGCGGCGATACGGCCACCAAGGAACTTATTAAACTTGCCGAATTTACAGAAGATATGCATATCTTGGATGTGGGTTGCGGCATTGGTGGTTCAACCCGCCGTTTATCCCATGAAACGGGTTGTCGGGTAACGGGTATTGATCTTAGCGATGAATATATTGATACCGCAGCAAATCTAACCGAACTGCTCAACATGCAGGATAAAGTAAATTTTGAAGCCTGTAGTGCACTGGGACTTCCTTTTGAGGACAATTCTTTTGATGGTGTCTGGTCACTTCAAATGAACATGAATATCGAAGATAAACTGGCATGGCTTAAAGAAACTTACCGCGTGCTAAAACCGGGCGGGCGCGCCATATTTTATGAAGTATGCGGCAATAAAAACACCGATCTTCATTTTCCTGTTCCTTGGGCTCAGGACAGCTCCATGAGTTTTCTGCTTCCGCAGCAGTCATTTCGCGAGGCAATTTCATCAGCCGGTTTTGATATTAAAGTCTGGAATGACAAGACGGATCTGGCACAAAAAGCTTTTTCAGGAGCAACAAAACCGGTGGGAGAGCCGAGCCTGCCAATCCTCGGCGTCTATCTTCTGGTCGGCGAAGATATCCAGAGCAAAGCCTATAACCTCCACCTAAATCTAGACGAAGAGTGCGTCAGCCTGATCGAGACTGTAGCGGTTAAACCGGCCTAAGCATTAAAAGTATAAATCTATTTTCTTGCGATGAGTCGGTTTATTCTGTAAAATGATACTCATCGGTAACCTTTTAGGAAATGTGATCATATGACAGGTAAAAAACCTGAAACTATTGACGAATGGCGTGCGTTGGTTTCTGGGGAAATACGCGGTAGAAAGCTGGATGATTTAACGTGGAATACTCCTGAAGGTATTGATGTTAAGCCGCTTTATACGGCGGATGATATAGGGGATATCCCCCATAAAGATAACCTGCCGGGATTTTTCCCATATACACGCGGGGTCAGAGGTAGCATGTATGCGGGGCGTCCGTGGACGATCCGACAATATGCCGGATTTTCAACTGCCGAAGAAAGCAATGCTTTTTATCACCGTAATCTTGAAGCAGGACAAATGGGACTTTCGGTTGCCTTTGATCTGGCGACCCACCGTGGTTACGATAGCGATCATGAGCGGGTTGAGGGCGACGTTGGTAAAGCCGGCGTTGCTATTGATAGCGTCGAAGATATGAAAATTCTTTTTGATGGTATCCCGCTTGATAAAATGTCCGTTTCCATGACCATGAACGGGGCGGTCATTCCGTGCCTTGCTTTTTATATCGTAGCGGCGGAAGAGCAGGAGGTGAGCCGTGATCAGTTAAGCGGCACGATACAAAATGATATCCTCAAAGAATTTATGGTCAGGAACACTTATATTTATCCGCCAAATCATAGTATGCGCATTGTCGGTGATATTATTGAATATACGTCAAAAGAAATGCCGAAATATAACAGCATTTCCATTTCCGGCTATCATATGCAGGAAGCGGGCTCAAACCAGTTACAGGAACTTGCTTATACCTTGGCTAATGGCATGGAATATGTCCGCACGGCGATGGCAAAGGGGTTAGATATTGATGATTTCGCGCCGCGCTTGAGTTTCTTTTTTGCCATTGGAATGAATTTCTTTATGGAAGTGGCCAAGCTTCGGGCTGCGCGCACTATCTGGGCTCAGATCATGGAAAATTTTGGCGCGAAGAACCCAAAAAGCATGATGCTAAGAACCCACTGCCAGACATCCGGCGCGTCGCTTACGGAAAAAGACCCTTATAATAATGTGGTCCGCACGACTATTGAAGCAATGGCATCAACTTTCGGCGGTACCCAGTCGCTCCATACTAATTCATTTGATGAAGCGATGGCCCTGCCGACCGATACATCGGCGAGGATTGCCAGAAACACACAGATAATATTACAGGAAGAAGCCGGCATCACCAATGTGGTTGATCCGCTTGGCGGGTCATATTATGTGGAAGCGCTGACCAATGATCTGGTGCAGGAAGCCTGGAAGATTATATCTGAAATAGAAGATATGGGCGGCATGACCGTCGCCGTTGAAAAAGGCCTGCCTAAACTTAATATTGAAAAAGCATCCGCCCTTAAACAAGCCCGCATTGATAAGGGTGAAGAAACGGTGGTCGGCGTTAATAAATACCGCCTCGCAGAGGAAGATGAGATCAACATATTAGAAATTGATAATGTTGCCGTTCGAAAAGCGCAGATTAAAAAGATTGAAAAGGTCAAGAAAAACCGCGATCAGGATAAATGCTCTGCGGCGCTTGAAGCGCTTGAGAATGCAGCCAGCGCGGACGGTAATTTACTAGAAAAGGCCATTGATGCGGCGCGGGCCCGTGCTACACTTGGCGAAATATCAAAGGCACTCGAAAATGTGTTTGGCCGTCACCGCGCCACCGTTCAGTCAATTTCGGGTGTTTATGGCGCCCAGTATAAAGGGGATGAGAAATACGTGGATATTCAAAACCAAATAAAAAATTTCGCGGAAAAAGTCGGCCGTCGCCCGCGTATTCTGGTCGCTAAAATGGGTCAGGACGGCCATGACCGGGGCGCGAAAATTATTGCGACCGCTTTTGCCGATATGGGGTTTGATGTTGATGTGGGGCCGCTTTTTCAAACGCCCGCTGAAACAGCCCGTGAAGCAATTGAAAATGATGTTCACGTGATCGGTGTATCGTCGCAGGCCGCCGGCCATAAAACGCTTATCCCAAGCCTGATCGATGCTCTTAAATCGGAAGGCGCCGATGATATTATGGTCATTGCCGGCGGTGTTATCCCGGCCCAGGATTATGATGAACTTTATAAGGCCGGTGTCAGCGCCATCTTCGGTCCCGGAACAAATATTCCCGAAGCCGCAGCAGAAATTTTAAAAAAACTCGAAGAAAATTTTTGACCCCATGAAAATTTTAGTTTTTATATTTCTAATTCTATTTTCTTTTTCTGTGAATGCGCAGAATTTTACAGAAAATGATGAGATTTCTGCGTTATTTGAAAAGGCCGGGGTCGACGGGACATTTATCCTCTATGACGTTCAAAAAAATAGTTTCACAGGTCATAATAAAAATAGATCGACGCTCAGATATATACCGGCGTCGACCTTCAAGATTACCAATTCACTTATTGGACTTTCAGTTGGTGCGGTAGAAACTGTTGATGAAATTCTGCCGTACGGCGGCCAGCCGCAATATTTAAAAATATGGGAAAAGGATATGTCGCTTAGGGACGCGATAAAAATATCCAATGTCCCCATCTATCAAGAACTTGCCAGACGCATCGGTCTGGAGCGAATGCAGGAAACCATCAAGAAGTTAGACTATGGCAATGCCAATATAGGAAATGTCGTAGACAGTTTCTGGCTCGCTGGACCGTTAGAAATATCAGCCGTAGAGCAGGCCAAATTTTTAGCCCGGCTCGCGAAGCGGAAATTACCGCTTTCAGAAAATATCCAAAATTCAGTCATCGATATTTTAAAGATTGAGCAAACCACCGAGTGGACATTATACGGAAAATCAGGCTGGACCACAGCCCCTGATCCGGGTATCGGCTGGTGGGTAGGCTGGATTAATCGCGGCGGTAATATCTACACATTTGCCCTAAATATAGATGTGAACGATGATGCCGACGTCTTAATGCGCGAAACCCTAACCCGCGCCGCCCTTAAAATCCTGCAATTACTATAACGTTCATTCTAGGGGGTGAGTTTGAGGACGAATTGCACATTTTCTGAGAGTCCGCTTCCGACCCAAAGCAGACACTCATCTTGTCGCAAAAAATGGGTGGTTTATCGCAATTTCCTGTATTTTTGAAGATTTTTTATTGATAGTGAATATTTGATAGAATGATCATGTTTTATTGTGAGGGTAAAAAATGTTACTGACAAATTATATAACGACCGCATGGCGCAATATTTCAAATCATAAGTTATTTAGCACTATTAATATTGTTGGACTAGCGATTGGACTGGCTGCGGTGATGCTTATTGCGCTTTTCGTTCGTGAAGAACTTTCTTACGATAAATTTTGGAACAAGGCAGATAATATCTACAGGATGCACATGACCTTCCTGTTTACAGGGCGGCCGCAATCTGATTATTCCATGTCGGCAGGGCCAATTCATAACGTGCTTAAGAAAGACTTTCCACAAATTGAACATGTCGCCCGGGTTTCAAGGCAGCAGCCAAGCCTGATTTTGGACAATAGATATTTTCAGGAAGACATCAGCCTCGTGGATGCGGATTTTCTTAATATTTTTGAGTTTACCGCCAGTAGCGGTGTTATAGATAACGCGCTTGCCGATAATACCAGCCTGGTGCTAAATGAAACGCTAGCGGTGAAATATTTCGGCACCACCGATGCTGTTGGCAAAATCATCACTATTGATTTTGATGTTTTTAAGCGGGATTACAGGGTTTCCGCCGTAATAGAAGATATGCCTACCAACAGTCAGGTTAATGTCACCGCGATGATTTTACTTGTCGAGGAAGACTGGCTTGAGCAGGACTGGATGTTTGACAGCTGGTTTTCATTAAACTCGTTTCAGTATTTTAGCGTAAAACCGGGGACAGACATTGCCGATATCAATGATCAGATGCCGGCTTTTATTGACCGCAATTTCCCGCAGGAGGGCGGTGCTGATAATTTGGTATCAAGCTTCTTGTTGCTCAATTCCATGAATATAACGGACCTTCATTTATCGGCACCTGGAAGCTTCGAATACCGCGCGAAGGGCAGTATAAATACCATTAGAACTTTTTCCGCTGTCGCCGTGCTGATCCTGATCATTGCCAGTATTAATTTTATGAACCTGAGCACTGCGCGGGCCAGCCAGCGGGCCAAAGAAGTGAGCTTGCGTAAAGTTATGGGAGCATCACGCAAAAATCTGATTTACCAGTTCATTGGTGAAAGTATTCTACTGACTTTATTCGGCTTGCTGCTTGCTCTGGCAATTGTGGAGATAGCATTACCAATTTATAACGAGGTTATTGGTAAAACTCTTATGGTCGACTATGCATCATCAGATTTGATCAATATCATTTTTCTTGCCATCGTAGCCGGTATTATAGGGGGAGTTTATCCTGCATTTATCCTATCCAATTTCCGCCCCGCGGAGGTATTAAAGGCAAATAAATCATCCGAAACAGGTTCATCGGTAAAACTCCGGTCTTTTCTGGTGATTTTACAATTTGCCGTTTCTATATCGTTATTTGTCGCGACTGCCGTTGTATATGGCCAAATGCTCTATGCTAAAAGCATGGACCTTGGCTATGATAAAGAAAACATGCTGATCCTTCATGATGTTAATCGGGATGCTGTGCTGCCGATACTCCCCTTGCTGATCAACGAGCTCGAACGTACTGCCGACGTCTCAGACGTCACATGGTCAGATTTCACTCCCGGCAACCGACAAGATAATAATACCACCATTCGCACTCCTGAAATGGGTCCTGATGATAATGTCATGCTAGGCAATCGTTCGGTCGGATACAATTATTTCACTACCTATGACATTACCCTTAGTAGCGGTCGCGAATATGACCGTGATCATAATGACATCCATGCCGATTACGACGCCGTAAGAGCTGGAAATGGATATACAAGCTCGATCATGATCAACGAAGCAGGTCTGCGCCGACTTGATCTGGGAAGCGCGGAAGAGGCAATCGGAAAAATATTTTACAGAACGCTAGGCGGTGGCGCAGAACTTGAGTTTCAAATCATCGGCGTGGTGCCGGATATTCATTTTGATAGCTTAAAAGCTGAAATTCGTCCGGAAATTTATATGCTTCGTCATTATTATGCCGCCCATATTTCCGTCCGCTTCAATGGTGATCCAATGGTGATGCAGGAAAAGGTCCGCACCCTTTGGGAACGCGAAGTTCCTAGCGTGCCGTTTAATTATGATTTCGCACTCGATGCAGTCGCTGGGCAGTATCAGGCAGAAGATGGTGAAGCGACCATGTTCGCGACGTTTTCGGCGCTGGCTATTTTTATTGCCTGTCTTGGTCTTTATGGTCTCGCCAGTTTCACCGCAGAACGCCGCACCAAAGAAATAGGCATTCGCAAAGTGATGGGGGCCAGCGTGATAGACATCGTCAAATTACTGCTCTGGCAGTTAAGCACGCCGGTGATCATCGCCAACCTCATCGCATGGCCCTTGTCTTATTACGCCATGACGATCTGGCTTGAGGGATTCGCTTACCGTATTGAAAGTTTTATTATCCTTTGTTGTTGTTTGGTAGCTGGCTTTGGTGCGCTACTGATTGCATGGAGTACGGTCGCGAGTAATTCAATTCGTGTCGCTAGAACTAATCCTATTAAAGCATTGAGGTATGAATAATTATTTCAACTTTGAACTGCTGCTTCTGGCGACAAGCAGACATTCGCGAGATAATTAATTTAACAAGATAGAATTAATGAAACTAGTATTCACTTTTATAGTCATAACCATCATTTGCTCGCAAAATAGCTTTGCGGTTGTGATTAGCCATAATGTTCCAGAAGCAGCTTATGAGGTTTCCGTAGCGCCGGATTATTTGATTGACATGCCACATGAAGGGCACGGTGTTTTGGTTGCCTCAAATTGGGTTTTGACGGTTGGGCATACGATATTTTATGATTATGTTGGAAAGGAAATTGAAGTCGCGGGTGAGCTATATCAAATTACGGATGTTATTTTTCACCCTGATTATAAACCTTTCCCTGAAAATTTCAATTTTACAAACCGAAAAGAATTGAAGCAATTTCTGTTTAACAGAAGCGATGTAGCCTTGATACAGCTCTCTTCTGATATACGTGGTTTAAGTCCCATAAAATTATATAATAATTCAGATGAACAATCGAAAATAATAGAAGTTTACGGTCGGGGTGCTACAGGCAACGGACTTACTGGTATGATAATTGCGACCAAAGAGCAGAAAAAATTAAGATATTTTCACAACACTATTCTTAAAGCGGATGAAAATTGGTTGTTCTATAGATTTGATCCGCCAAAAGCAGCAATTCCACTCGAGGGTATTCATGGTTCAGGTGATAGCGGGGGACCTTCTGTAATTTATCAAAATAAAATTCCATACCTTGTTGGACTATCATCTTGGCAGACGGAGGGTGATGAAGGTGAATATTCACCAATGCTTTACGGCACAACCGCCTATCAAGTAAGAGTGTCAAAATACATTAAATGGATAGAAAGCATTATTCACAAACGCTAACTGCGAAAGCAGACAGTCAGAGTAGAGTGTTTTGGACAGTTTATTCTACAGCATCCTTAATAAATGCAAGAACGGCGGACCATTCAGCTTGGGTGCTATGCTCTGTTCGTTCTTCAACTAGCATCGACGATCCATGTACGCCGTTTTTGGCTACATGCATAGTGTGTCCTTCAGTTTTAAAAAGATCAAACTGTGCGCTGACACTTTCAATTTCCATTTCATTTTGAGGGCGTAAAATCATGGTTGGCACCGTTAATTTATCGGCAAGTTCATTTGGTTGACAGTCGCCCATCGGGCTACCTGAGGCGGGTGAAAAAGCCAGAACGGCTTGGATATTATTTTTTTCAGATACCGCCACCTCAAGCACCAGCGCCGCACTATAGCTACTACCCCAGAGTATTTTTTTGTTACTCGGATATGCAGAGGCGGCATATTCGAGCGAAGCAATAACATCCGGTAGAACCTCACAATAAGGCAGGCTCTCGCCGTTTAATGCATCAAGAGTACGGTTCGGATGATCACCAGCACGGCTTGCGCCACCGCGGGCATCCACGGCTAAAACATTAAAACCTTCTGTGGTCAGACGCTGGGCAATTTCATTGTATTCCCCGCGCGCACTCCAACCGGCTTGATGATGTAAGATAATAAGCGGCGCATCATTTTTAGCCGTATAATGATCAGCATAAAGAATAACACCGTTGGTGCTTTCAATTTCAATCTCTTCGGCAAAAATGGCCGCGGCGCTCGTGATGAAAATGGCAAAGGCAACTGTTAAAATCTTAAGCATGTTTTTCTCCTGATATTATTGGAGTTTAGCTAAATTGATCAAAAAGGTCAAAAAGACTATTCGCGAACGGAAACAGCAACAGCCTATGACAATTTTTCGAGTATTTTATCAGCAATTTCCACGTAGGCTTTTGTGTGTGGGCTGTCGGGTTGGCTCGCGACTATGGGGGTGCCGTCGTCGGATGATTTTCTAATATCCATATCAAGGGGGATGCTGCCTAGAAAGTCCATGTTTTTTTCTTTTGCCGTCTCGCATGCGCCGCCGTGACTGAAAATGTCTGAACGCTCGCCGCAGTGTGGGCAGATGAAATAGCTCATATTTTCAATGATGCCAAATATATTTGTGTTTGTTTTATCAAACATGGTGAGCGCTTTTCTCGCGTCGATTAGCGCAAGGTCCTGCGGCGTTGATACAATAACCGCGCCGTCGAGTTTTATATTTTGCACCATGGTAAGCTGCGCGTCGCCGGTTCCCGGCGGCAGGTCGATGATTAGCACATCAAGCGGACTATAAAGATCCCATTTTACGTCATTAAGCATTTGTTGAATAGTACCCATCACCATTGGGCCACGCCAAATGACGGCTGTGTCCTTTTCCATTAAATAGCCAATAGACATACTAACGATTTCATGATTTTTAAGCGGGGTGATTTTATCATCTTTTAGAACTTCTGGCCGTGCGTCATCGAGCCCCATCAGGCGCGGTATGCTCGGGCCATAAATATCAAGATCAAAGATACCCGCCTTAAGGCCAAGTTTATTAAAAGCAAGCGCCAGATTAATTGACGTGGTTGATTTACCAACACCGCCTTTACCGCTAGCTACGGCGATGACGTGTTTAACGCCCGGTATGCCGGCTGGTCCTTCCTGCGGTGGTGGGGTGCCGTGACCGCCAAAAGATCTTTTTTCGCCAAACCCGCCGCTTGGTTTTTCTGCGCCCGCGTCACGTTCTGCAGTGAGGACGGAGGTGACTTTATTGACGCCGGAGATTTGCATCAGCAGTCTGTCACAGCTCTGACGTAGTTTTTCCATCTCATCCACATCATCAGGATTAATGCTCAGTGCAAAACCAACCGCGCCATCTTTAACGACGAGGCCTTGAATAGTGCCGCTATCGACAATATTTTGATTTAATTTCGGATGATTTATGGTTTTTAGTGCTCTCATGAGCTGTTCGCGCTTGACGTCTGACATTTAGTAATTACCTATTGTACGAATAATATGCTTCGCCGTTGAAGTACGGCAGTAGTTAGCATATAAGATAGATTGAACTTTTTTAAAGGGAATTATGCGTAATTAACGTATAATTCCTATAAATATATTTAAGGAGCATTAAATGTCGTGGCAAAATAATGGTGGTGGTGATCGTGGACCGTGGGGTCAGGGCCCTAAAAAAGGTGGCGGCGGACAACCGCCTGACATTGATGAACTGATTAGAAAAGGTCAGGATAAGTTTAAAAGTGCCTTCGGCGGTGGTGGTAGTGGCGGCAGCGGCGGGGGCGGCGAAAGCCTAGGCGGCGGAAAAAGCTTAAGCATGATCTTACTCGGCATTGTTGCTATCTGGCTTTATCTTTGCGTTTATATTGTTGATACGGACGAACAGGCGATCGTACTTCGTTTTGGTAAATGGGTTGAAACGACGGATCCTGGAATTCATTTTCTGGTTGCGCCGTTTGAAAGTAAGCAGCTGACCAAAGTAACAGCGATTAATGTTATTCAAATTGGTTTTGGTAATACGGTTCTTGCGCAAAAAGAACGTCAAATGCTAACCGGCGATGAAAATATTGTTGATGCACCTTTTTCGATTATGTGGCGCATTAATGATCCGGCACGTTATCAGTTTAATGTTAAAGACAGAGCAGAAACCATTAAATCCATCGCGGAAAGCGCCATGCGTGAAGTGGTTGCAAAATCCGAAGTCGAAAATGTTATGACTAATGATAAAAACGGTATTGAGCTCGAAGTGATGCAAATCACTCAGGATATTTTAAGCCGTTATGAGGCCGGCATTGAGATTACCCAAGTGAAAATGGAAGATGTTCGTCCTCCTGCAGAAATTTCTGATGCTTTTAATGATGTTCAAAAAGCGGAAGCCGATAGAGAGCGGACCATAAGTCTTGCGAGATTAGAGCAAAATAAAATTGTTCCTCAAGCGCGTGGTACTGCTGCAAAAATGATACAGGATGCAGAAGCTTATAAATCAAAAGTAATTGCCGAGGCAGAAGGTGATGCGTCACGCTTTGAAGCAATACTCACCGAATATTCCAAAGCGAAAGATGTTACGCGTAGAAGAATATATCTTGATACAATGCAGCAGGTTTTAGCAGGCACAAATAAAATTGTCATTGATAGTAAAGGCGGCGGTGTTGTTCCATATCTTCCGCTTAATGAACTTAATAAAAAACCCCCGCAGCAATAGGACAGACACATGAAAAATTTTAAAGCTATTATAGCGCTCGTTATTGTTGGTGGTGGTTTACTGTTGTTTGGTTCCGCGACTTATCAGGTAAAAGAAACAGATCAGGCCATCGTTCTTGAATTTGGCGAATGGAAAAAAACCGTACAGGATGCTGGTCTTCATTTTAAAATACCGCTTATTCAGGATGTAATTTATTTCGATAGACGTATTCGAATACTCGATATGCCTGAAATTATTGTTATTACATCGGACCAGAAGCGGATGATTGTTGATGCCTTTACAGAATTTCGTATTGCAGATCCGCTAAAAGTTTATCAGGTCGTTCGCAATGAGCTCGGGGCAGAAAATCGCCTTTCTATCATTACCAACTCAAACCTGCGTAAGGTATTTGGTGTTCAGGAACTGCAAATAGCATTAAGCGGTGAACGCGGCGAGTTACGTCAAAGTATTCGTGATGCCGTATTCGAGGAAGCGACGGAACTTGGTATTGAAATCATCGATTTGCGTATTAAACGTACTGATCTTCCCGAAGAAAACAGCGCACCAATTTTCCAAAGTATGATCGCCGACCGTAATCAAGTGGCGCGCGAAATTCGTGCCCGAGGTGAGGAAGAGGCTCTTCGAATTACGTCAAGAGCGGAACGTGACAGGACGGTTCTTTTGGCTGAAGCGACACGCGATTCTGAAAAACTTCGTGGTGAAGGTGATGCCGTTGCGGCAAAAACTTACGCCGAAGCCTATAGTAAAGATGCCGAATTTTACGCCTTTTACCGTTCAATGGAAGTTTATAAAAACTCCATGAAAAATGGCGATACTTCTATGGTGCTTTCACCGGACAGTGAATTTTTCAAATATTTTGAAAGCATGGGAGGAAATAACTCACGGTAAAGGCAGGGAAATATGTAAATGCCCGACGTTATCACTAACATCATATTTGCCATTGGCCTCGTGTTTGTGATTGAGGGCTTTTTATATGCCCTCTTTCCCACCGCCATGAAAAAGATGATGGCAGCGGCACTTGAACAAAATGAAAATAATTTAAGAACAGCCGGGCTTATTGCAGCTTTTATAGGGCTCGTGATAATATATGTGATAAAATGACGGATTTAAGTATGCTGACGCGTATCATGACCGTAATTTCGTCATAATTGATGATAAAATGAAAATTAGTTATAAAAAATAATTCATAATATAGATCTTTCAGGAATAAAATGATGAATATTAGTAAAAGATTATCAGGCGCAATCATTATATTGGTTTATATGATCAGCTCGCCCACGCTTACTTTAGCTCAAGGGGCGCCGTCAAGTTTTGCAGATCTTTCTGAAAAACTTCTTCCGTCCGTTGTTAATGTTTATACAACGCAAAATATCCGTGTCGACAGAAATAGAAGAGGCGGCGGTGGCGGCGGCGGTTTTCCGCCTGGTTCACCTTTTGAAGAATTTTTCAAACGTTTCCAGCAGCCACCTGGAGCGGAGAATGATGAGGAAGATGATAGCAATAGTAACAGCCGGCCACGCGTTCAGCAAAGAAGATCACTTGGATCAGGTTTCATTATTGCTGCGGAAGGCATAATTATTACCAACCATCACGTTATTAAAGATGCTGATGAGGTTTCTATTAAGCTTCAGGATGGTACAGAGTTAGAAGCAGAAGTGATCGGTAGTGATGACAAAGTTGATCTTGCCGTGCTCAAAGTGGAATATGAGGAAGACCTTCCTTTCGTAAAATTCGGTGATGATCATAAATCACGAATTGGTGACTGGGTTCTAGCCATTGGTAACCCCTTTGGAATTGGATCTTCCGTTACAGCAGGTATAATCTCCGCTAGCAACCGGGCTATTGGTGGAACGTATGACCAGTATTTACAAACTGACGCTTCCATCAACCGCGGCAATAGCGGCGGACCTATGTTTAATATGGACGGCGAAGTGATAGGCATTAATACGGCAATTTATTCACCTACCGGCGGGAATGTGGGGGTAGGTTTTGCTATTCCTTCGACGCAAGCTAAAATTATTATTGATCAGCTCCGTGAATTTGGTCGCACCAAGCGTGGTCGTATCGGCGTTCGCATTAGCGCGGTAACTGGTGATATTGCAGAAAGTCTTGGCATGGAAAATGCTGCAGGTGCTCTGGTTAATTCCGTCGAAGACGATAGCCCCTCAAGTAAAGCCGGCGTTGAATTTGGTGATATTATCGTTGAATTTGATGGTACTGAGGTTAAAGAAGTTCGCGATCTTACGACTGTGGTTGCTAATACTGAAATCGGCAGCACCGTTAATATGGTAGTGCTTAGAAAAGGTGAAAGAGTAACGCTTAGAATTACCATTGACGAGCTTGATGAAAGTGCCCCTGGTGAAGAAGAGGAAGAAGAAAGTTCCCCGGAAGAAAGTCAAGAAACTGTTCTTGATCTTACACTGACAGAGCTTGATGAAGAAGCACGTACCGAGCTTGAAATTGGTGACGATATCGAAGGCGTTCTTATCACCAGCATTGATTATGGCACTGGCAGAGAAGGCCTGCGCGGTCTTCGCCGCGGCGATGTTATCGTTGAGGTAACCCAGCAGAAAGTCAGCTCAATTGAAGAAGTTAAGGCACAAATTGATGATCAGATAGAAGCTGGTCGTTCGGTTGTCCTGCTTTCAATTTATCGCCGTGGCCAATATAGCCATATACCGGTAAAACTTGATGAGGAAGAAGACGATTAATCGTTAAGTCGATTATCTAGAATTATTCTAAAGGCCCGGTTTTAAATCGGGCCTTTTTATTTTTGTCCACTGCTTGCATTCACTGCTAAATTCTCATAGGCTCTACCGGTTAAAAGACAGAAAAATAAAACGGGAGACCCTGATGGGATTATCTAACATAATAAAAATATCAGCACTGCTTGCTGCCACATCGGTAGCGGCAAATGCGGCTGATACAATTCGCGGATTTACAAAAGAAAACAGCGATAAACAATATGCCCTTGAAAAAGCATTTGATGCGCAGATAAATGTGCAGAACATGGATGACTGGATGAAATTTATGACATCCCGGCCCCATGCGACTGGTCAGCCTTTTGATAAAGAAGTGGCCGATTTTATCGCCGACAAATATAGAGGGTGGGGTTACGCGACTGAAGTTGTTCAGTATAATGTGCTGATGCCAACACCGAAGATACGGATTGTAGAACTGGTGGAACCGATAAAATGGTCAGCATCTCTTGATGAGGCCGCAGTGGCTGATGATCCTACATCTGATCAGGATGAACGCCTGCCTGTATATCATTCCTATTCACCGGACGGCGATGTGACAGCCGAAGTGGTTTTTGTCAATCAAGGTCTTCGCGAAGATTATGAAGATCTGGCTCGCAAAGGCATAAGTGTTAAAGGAAAAATCATCATTTCCAAATATGGCGGCTCATGGCGCGGTATTAAGCCGAAAATGGCCGAAGAATTTGGCGCGATCGGCGCACTTATTTATTCAGATCCAGAAGATGATGGATACGGGCAGGGTGATATGTATCCGCTTGGCGCCTGGAAACATGAAAGCGGCGCACAGCGCGGCTCAATCATGGATCTTCCGACCCGTCCGGGTGACCCGTTAACGCCGTATGTTGGCGCTACAGCGGATGCGGAGCGAATTGCTCTTGAGGATGTTGAAATTTTTGTTGGTATCCCGACACTTCCCATTTCCTATAAAGATGCGCTACCGATCCTTGAAGCACTTGGAGGCCCCGTTGCACCACCACGCTGGCGTGGTGCGCTACCGATCACATATCATATGGGACCGGGACCGGCCAAACTTCATATTAAGCTCGAGTTTAACTGGGACGTTGTTCCAACTTATGACATTATTGCTAAAATGGAAGGTTCAGAATTTCCTGATCAGTGGGTTATGCGCGGGAACCATCATGACGCATGGGTTCACGGTGCCGCTGATCCGATTTCCGGTCTTGTGGTTCAAATGGAAGAAGCAAGAATTCTTAGCGAGATGGCCAAAGACGGCTACCGTCCAAAACGGACCATTGTATTCAGCTCATGGGGTTCAGAAGAACAAGGCCTTATCGGTTCGGTTGAATATGTAGAGGATAACGCCGCTGAGTTAAGCGAAAAACTTGTCGCTTATATTAACACTGACGGCAATGGCGCAGGTTTCTTAGGGGCAGGCGGTTCTCACACATTAGAGAGCTTTTTTGATCAGATCGCCCACGAAGTTAAAGACCCGATCCAGGGAATGAGTGCAGCCGAGCGTGTGCAATCACGTAATATGCTTTCAAGCAATCCTGTGACCCGGAGCCGCGCTGAAAAATCAAGCCATTATTATTTAAGTGCACTGGGTTCTGGTTCTGATTATTCAGGCTTCTTCCAGCATCTTGGTATTGCTTCTATGAATATTGGTTATGGCGGTGAATATGGTGGT
>JABJKT010000163.1 GCA_018660225.1 Kordiimonadaceae bacterium | reverse complement strand
TATCGAGTTTTTCTACAATCCAAAGAGAAAGCATGGTAACAACGGATTGTTGTCACCGATAGATTTTGAACAACAAACAATAATGAAGTCATAAAGTGTCTAACAAATCAGGGGCACATCAAGCAATCCTTTTGTTTTACTTATTTTACTCATAATATTTTATTCCCTTATTTGTTAAAACCATGTCCATAGGTGTATTTATTATTATATTTTTTAGTTCGTTGTCTTAATTTTTCTTGATGTAAAAAGTATAAAGATCACCTTCTTCATTAGCTTCGAGTAACTCATGCCCCGTTGTGCGACAAAAAGCTTCGAAATCAGGAATAGATCCAGGATCTGTCGCAATAATTTCAAGGACTTCGCCAGTTTCAAGAGCTTTAAGTGCTTTTTTTGCTTTTAAAATAGGCAAAGGGCAATTTAAGCCTTTCGCATCTAATGTAGAATTTGCATCCATAGTAGTATTTTTCCCTAATTAGCTATATTTTGTTGATATAGGTTTATAAAAATTCATTTAAATAAATAGATTGATATCTGATTTTAAAGCGCGTTCCATATACGTGGCAGCACCACCTAGAGTGACGCCGTCAATCATTTCATCAATATTATATTCAAAAAGGTCCATTGTCATTTGACAGGCGATCAGTTCGATGTCTGCTTCAACGGCAAGTTCACGAAGCTCTTCGATAGAGGCGACGCCTTTTTTCTTCATCATATTTTTCATCATTATCGTTGCACCGGCAGTGGCACCCGGAAGTGCAGCCATTATATTTGGCATTGCCATATGTCCACCCATCATTGGCATTTCCATAGCAGGGTTGCCAAGCGTGGTAAGTTTCAAATCAAGTTCTTTTTTGAGAAGCGGCAGACCGTAAAATGTAAAAAACATTGATACATCAACGCCCATTGCCGCTGCCGTCGTTCCTAAAATCATCGGTGGATATGCCCAATCCAGTGAACCTTTAGTCACTATGATCGACATTGATTTTGCGTTGCTCTCACTCATATTGTTCCCTTTATTATTAGTTTTTAATTATACGAATAATTATGTATATTTTTACATGCATACATTCTAATGTATTAAATTATAGTATTATAATATACCATTGTTATGGTTTAATCAATACACTAGTGTCTATTTGATAGGATTCCAAAAATAAAAATCTCATTTATTATTATTTTAAAAATGAGAAGTCATAATTAAACTTTTGAAAGGAAACTGTTTTTCTGTAACTATTAAAAATTCATAAGTTACGCATTGAAGATAATATATTTTTTAAATAGCAGGCAGATATTTATAATTTGTCAAGGTATGTTTAAATATTAAATAGGTTAAAGACCATTATATTCTATAGAGTCGTGCAATATTTTAAAAATATAGTTATAGATTAACAGAAAAGGGAAAGCATGGATAAGCCAACATTAAGGGTATTAGATACTGATTTTGGAAATTCGCGGAAGCATTTTTCGTTTGGAAAAGCAATGGTGGATCATCATAAACAATCGAAGCAACCTGATACACTACGCTTTATGCATTTTAAACCTACCGTCATCTTAGGGCGGCATCAGGTGCTGCATGATGAAGTGAATGTGGATTATTGCCTTAATAATAATATTCAGATCGTACGCCGTTTAACCGGGGGCGGGGCTGTGTTTCTCGATCCGGGTCAGCTTGCCTGGGAACTTTGCGTAAGCAAGAAAAATATCGGCTCTGGTGATTTATCGGAAATCACTAAGATATTATGTGGCGCCGCTGCTGGCGGGCTTAATAAATTAAATATTGATGCGAAATTTCGCCCTAGAAATGATTTAGAGGTTGATGGAAGAAAAGTCGGCGGCACCGGTGGCTTCTTTGATGGCGACACGCTCTTTTTCCAAGGGGGGGCATTGGTTGATATGGATGTGGAAAATATGAAAGCATCCCTTAATATCCCTGTGCCAAAATTAAGTAAAAGAAATCTCGAATCCGCAGGTGACCGTGTCATTACAGTAAGGGAGTTACTTGGGCCTGACACGCCGGCTCTGCCACTTTTTAAGGAGGCGCTGGTTGAGAGCGTGTGCGAAACACTTGGGCTTAAAGCTGATTATCAGGAATGCTCGGCTTCAGAACTTGTCCTTGGCGATCAATATTATGACGAAGAAATTGGCCAGGATGAATTTGTTCATGAAATTGATCGGTTAATAGCAGGCGACGTGGTTAAGCGCGCGACGATTAAAACGCCGGGTGGCTTTATAACAACTTCCTTTAAATTAAAAGGGCCAAAACTTGATATCATTGCAGAAATATTTTTTCACGGTGATCTTTTCGTGTCGCCGCCGCGTGTTCTGTTTGATCTAGAGGCGCATTTAAAGGGCGTTTTCCTGCCCGATATTGAAGCCGCCATTGATGAATTTTTTAAAGAAACAAAGATTAATATGATGAGCATTCAGCCGGAACATTTTGTTTCAGCCATCAAAGACGCGCTAAAGGGCGAGTAAGCATGAAATACCTAACTGTAATACAGCATACATCCGCTGAATATCTAGGTCTTATGGAAGACCATTTGGAAGGGAGGCGTGTTCGTTTTAATTATTGTCGCCCGTTCGTGGAAGGGACGGAAATTCCTCATCAGGATGTGGTTGGAGACGGGCTTGTGCTACTCGGCGGTGGGCCGTGGGGCTCAGCAGGAACGCGCGATGTACCAACGCTCAGTGAAGAAATAAATCTTGCTAAATCCTGTTTAATGATGGGCCTTCCTGTAATTGGCATTGGCGTTGGGGCACAAATTCTGGCGATTGCGTCTGGCGGTGGCTCATCAAAGGCTGCTTTATCTTCTAGTGTAGGGATGGCGCATAGAATTAGTGATGATGTGCTGGCGGGATTTTTGCCTGAAAAATATCCTCTGGTTAAATATATGCGCGATAAACCAGTGTTAAGCTCATATGCTAAAATACTAGCCGTTGATGATGACGGCGAAGCTGCGCTTTTTCAAGTAGGGGAGAATAGTTTTGGTTTTGTCGGCCATCCGGGGATAAAGCCGGCGATGCTTGAAGATCTTGTTATGGAGTTTGAAGAGGCTCCTGAAAATTCAGGCGAATCATTACAGAAAATAAGATCAATTGTTCCTGAAATTGAGGACAGTTTGGTGTCGATAATGACAGGAATTGTTCAGATGACAGATATTATGATTGATAAAAAATAGTCAAAAGTCCCCGTTTCGTGTATGATAAGTCGATATTTTTCTTTTTATTTTTTACCATTGTATTTTTATATTATAACATTATAATAAACACCGATACAAAATATATTAACACCCAACGATGCACAAAGTTATTAAGCATAAAAGTTTGAATTTAATTCAATCATAAAAATTGGGAAATAAGCAAAGGGAATTAAGAATGGCTGACAAGCTGGTTATCGTCATGTTGAATACTGACCCCAATAATCCTGAAGAGCTGGGCGCGCCTATATTTCAAGCGTCTGTTGCAGCAGCAATGGAATATGAAGTTGAAGTGATTTGCACAGCAACCGCGGGCAGGTTGATGAAAAAAGGCGTCGCTGAAAATCTTTATGTTAAAGAGGGCTCACCAAAATCAGTATATAGTTTTATCCAGGATGCTCATGAAGCGGGAGCGGTATTTTATTGCTGTTCGCCAAATCTCGACCTGTTTGATATGACTAAGGATGATCTCATTCCAGAATGTTCTGGTGTGGTTGGCGGTGCATATCTCATTGAGCAGATTATGGAAGAAGACGATACGAGAGTTCTTACTTACTAATCTTAACAATAAATATAATGGGTAAGAGTAATAATTATGGATAATTCAAGTTCCACACGCGTACAGGAATTTATCGGCGACCCGCTTTCAGATGAGCCGGAAATTGACCGCGAACATTTAAAAGAGGTCTTTGACGATATTCAGGGCGATATGCGTTATGATCATGATTTGAATGGTTGCCTGAATTGCGGCATATGTACCGCAACATGTCCCGCAGCTCATTATTATGACTTTAGCCCAAGGGAAATTGTCCAGCTTCTCTGGACAGAGAACCTTGAAGGTATTTATGCTGCCATGCAGGAAAAAATATGGTCCTGCGCTCAGTGTTATACATGTGCCGCGCGCTGCCCGTTTGGTAACTCTCCTGGTGGGCTGGTAATGATTATGCGTGAGGCCGCTATTAAACATGGCATGGATTCAGCAAAATCAGTTCTAAGGCCTTTTAGTCGGGTAATGCTTAAATTAATCTCTACGGGTAACCAGCTTGCCCCTGATATGATTAATGCTGATCACTTTCCTGATTGGGGCCCAAATATTTCAAAAGTCGACGCGCCACTTGATTTGCTGCGTCAGGCCATTCCAATGCCGACCCTCAATACGACAAAAACCGCGTGGGAAGTTAATTTAAAAACATCCGTCGAATTATTCACTATTTGGGAAGAGACCGGCGTTTTAGATCAGCTTGAAACGATTGATGAAAATCTTTTTGATGTAATCGAAGATTTTATGGAAGAAAAGCGCGAAGATTTAGAAGATTGGGAAGAAGAACAAGAGGAAGATGACGATGATGAATAATGTCATATTTCAAAGTGTAACGAAGGAGATGTTAAGGTGACCTCAATAGACGATAATGATGGCAAGAGCCTGACCGGCCACGGTGATGAATGGCGTGACACAAATTTGTCAGCCCATGACGCCCGTGTGGCAACCAATTGGGTCGAACAAAAAATTGACCGTCGTTCAATGCTGACCAATAAGGATCGGGTAGCAGATGATCGTGACATTATGTGGCAGCTTGAAAAAGACGGCGAAATAGTCGTTCACCGTGTTAATGACGGAAACAAACCGTCCATAGCCAAAACTCTTTATGGTTGGGACAAAAAAATCCCGACAGACCGCTTGTGGCACCATAAATCATGTGGCCAGTGCGGAAATATTCCCGGTTATCCAACCTCGCTTCTTTGGATGATGAATGAGATGGATATTGATTATCTTGATGAAACGGATCAGACATCCTGTACCGCATGGAATTATCATGGCTCAGGAATTGGCAATATTGAAAGCCTAGCTGCGGTATTTTTACGTAATTTCCATCAGGCCTATGTTTCTGGGCGCCCACAAGGACTTCCCGACGGGCATTTTTTCCCACTCGTTCATTGCGGTACTTCATTTGGTAATTATAAAGAAGTTAGAGGATATCTGCTTCATTCAGCTGAACTGCGTGAACGTGTTAAAACGATACTTGGCAAGCTTGGCCGTTTGGTTGATGGTAAACTTCTTATTCCTGAAGAAATAGTGCATTATTCAGAATGGGTCCATGTAATGCGCGGTGAAATAGCCAATCGTCAGGTTATTGATTGTGCCGGTATCCGTTCCACTATTCATCCGGCCTGCCATGTTTATAAAATGGTGCCGCAGGATGTGATTTATGATGATGACGTGCTTGATGGTAACCGTGTTGCTGTTTCAACGGGTATCATGGAAAGCCTGGGAACAGATGTTATTGATTATTCTACATGGTATGATTGTTGCGGCTTTGGCTTCCGTCATATTATTTCGGAACGTGAATTTACCCGCTCTTATGCCATTGACAGAAAGTTGCGAGTGGCGGTTAATGAAGCTAAGTCCGATGTTATGATCGGCCATGATACGGGCTGCGTAACGACACTCGATAAGAGCCAATGGATCGCGCAGGCGATGGGCGAGAAAATTGAACTTCCTGTTATGGCGGATATACAGTTTGCAGCACTGGCTTGCGGTGCTCATCCTTATAAAATTGTCCAGTTGCACTGGCATGCGTCTGCTGTAGAAAACCTTCTTGACAAAATGGGTATTGACCAAAAAGCTAAAATGGCCGAGTTCGAACAATATCTCGAACAGGTTAAAGCTGGCAATCCTGAATATTTATATGACCCCCGCAAGATGATTACATCTGGTCCGGGCTTTGAAAAGATTGAGCAAAATTCATGAGTAAACCATATTTAGTCGTTGGTGGCGGCCCTGCTGGCCTGTCTGCTGCACATTCACTAGGCATTTTAGGCGAAAAAGTAATTCTGGTCGAAAAAGAAGACCGCCTTGGCGGCGCCCCAATTCTTGATGGGTACGCCAAGCTTGTCCCAAGCGGTGAATGGGCCAAAGATGCTATTGGTTCTATGGTTGACCGGGTAACCGGCAACGATAATATTACCGTTCTTACCAGTACAACCGTTAAAGAGCAAAATGGCGCGGATGGCAATTTTGATGTGACGCTATCAAATGACGATACGTTAAATGTTGGGGCGATTATATTATGCACCGGCTTCACCCATTTCGATTCCGTTAATAAACCTGAATGGGGTTTTGGCACCTTCGAGGACGTCGTCACCACAACACAAGTCGAACAGATGATTTCTTCAGGTAGTGGCGTACGCTGTCCTTCCGATGGCCGTAAACCAAATCGTGTTGCTATATTGTTATGTGTTGGATCGCGCGACCGTCAAATTGGCCGCGAATGGTGTTCAAAGATCTGCTGTTCGGTTTCTGCCAATATAGCCATGGAAATACGCGAAGAACTACCGGATTGCCATGTCTATGTTTATTACATGGATATTCGTACATTCGGCCTGCTTGAAACCCACTATTATTGGAAAAGTCAGGAAGAGTACAAAGTAAAATATATCAAGGCCCGTATTGCCGAGGTTACTTCTGACGGCGAAAAATTAATTGTTAAGGGCGAAGATACACTTGTTAAACGTCCGATCACAATCCCGTTTGATATGGTTGTTCATGCGATAGGTATGGATCCTAATGTCGATAATATGCTGCTTAGTTCTGTATTTGATGTGAACCTTGAGCAACATGGCTTTATCGATAAAGGAAATGCGTATGGCTCGCTCGGTGCAACGACGCATACGGGTATTTTTGTTGCCGGTGCTGCGACGGGTCCTGAAACGATCGACGATTCAATTGCGCAAGGTAGCTCTGCTGCCATGTCAGCGATTGAATATACAAAATCCAATAGCTAATGAGTATGTGAATTGAAATTATTTGCCAGACAGAAAAAAGAAAGCGTGATTGAGGCCCCTGTGGTCCTTGACTTGAGCGGTGAAAACCTCAAGTTCGCTTTTGAACGTTTGCTCGGCGCCTGTGATGAGCAGGGCGGAATTGAACGTTTTTCTTATGCTTTGCAAGTACGTAGGGACGCTTTTAAGTCTTCGTTTAATTTCAAATCACCAACCATTCCTGGTACGGCAACATTTCAGGCATTATGCGCTTATATGCCAACCGTAAGACGGCGCATTGCGCCTTATATTGAGCATAGTGAAAAAAATAAAATATTAAAACAGGCTCTGTTAATCCTTCAGGATGGCGCGGAAAATGTTGTCGATGCGGATGAGCGCATTAATAAATTTTGCAGTGCCTTTCCAAAGGATAAAGAGCATCGCTGGGTGTGGGATTTAGCCTGTGAAATACTGCACGGCACTGACCCTGAACGCTATCCATTAATGTGCCGCTGGATATGGGATACATCAACCAATACCGGCGTGCTCCGGGAAATATGGTTTTCTGAAAATCTAGATCATGTAATTATTGACGTTTCAAATAATTTTGAAACCTTTATCGCCCTGAGGCAGGAACTAAGCAAATATTTGAGCGAGAACGGTGTTTATCGTGACATGTTGCAGGTGGTTGATTTATTACAAGCTCAAATTTATGCCGGTTATATTTGTGAACATGGCAGCACATACATCAGGGCAGATTTTACTAACCCTGAAGATCCAATGATGCATATTAGGCGCCTGCTTGGCCTTGATGGTGTATCGTCCAAAGGCAGATCACGGCTTAAAACTATTGAAGGCCAATCTGTTCAATTTGATACTAATAACTTTCTGAGTTGAGTGGGAGACATTAATGCCGATTCATGAGAAATCGTTGATCCGTCCGGAAAATATCAAAACCCATGATGAGCTTGTCATCGATGGTATTGATGTCTCTGGTCATTGGAGCACGTTTATTGAGAGCCGTGTAATTTCGGATTATAATGAAGCGCTACAGGAAGAAATTTCAGCGCTTCCTGGCGGTGAAAATATTCATCGCTGTTTTCAGTGTGGTTCTTGCACTAATTCGTGCACCGTTAATGCGCTCAATAGTGAATTTAATCCCCGTCACTGGATTTATCTAATCCGCCTTGGTATGGAAGAAGAACTCCTGCGTGATAAAGATATCCTGTGGCAATGCGTGTCGTGCAATAAATGTACTTATGCTTGTCCTCGTGATGTTGCACCAGAAGGTGTAATGAAAGCAGCTTCCCACTGGTTAGAGCTTAAAGGACATACGCCTAAATCTCCCTCTACATTGTTTGATACTGTGTTCACGGATCAGGTTATGGAAACAGGATTGATTGAAGAATCGCGTACTATTCGCGGTTTCTTTGGCCTTACCAATCAAAGTCTTACCCAAGGTTGGTTGATTGAAATGGTAAAACGCATGATACGTCATTTGCCCATTGAGATGCTCATGAAAATGGGGCTAGCTACTATTTTGCGTCCAAAAACAAAGAATTGGGATGCTGCAAGGGATGCCATGAGAGAATATACAGCTGAGCAACATGCACTGCATGCTAAAGCCTTAAAATTAGACCAAGTTACGCCCAAGGAGAATAATTGATGTCGGACGAAAGAGAAAAATATAAAAATGTAGCCTATTATCCGGGCTGCGCTCTTGAAGGCACAGGACATGCTTATAATAAATCCACCAAGGCGATCGGCAAAGCACTGGATTTAGGACTTGAAGAAGTAAAAAACTGGAACTGTTGCGGCGCAATGGAAGTCAAAAACATTGATCCTAAACTTCAGACCTATTTGTCATCAAGGGTGATGTCAATTGCCAGCAATGAAATGGACCATGATGTTGTTATGGCCCCTTGTAACGGCTGTTATCATAATTTGAAAAAAGCTGAATATGAACTGGAAAATGATCAGGAAGCTGTAGAAGTAGTCGACCAGATTTCAAATAAAGCAGGACATGAAACCTATAAGGCTGGCGAAATTGAAACGATCCATGCGCTTGACTGGATTAAAAAAGCCGTCGGTGAAGAAGAGCTGGAAAAGAAAATCAAGGGCGGTCTTAAGGGCTTGAAAGTGGCTAACTATTATGGCTGCATGTACACTAGACCGCGAAATATTTATCCTGAGAAAGATCAGGGTGAGGGTAGCGAGAGCACTTTAAAACCTCATTATATGGATGACCTTCTGGCAGTGGCCGGTGCTGATAATGTTGAATTTCCATTAAAAACGGCTTGCTGCGGTGGTGCCCATACACTCTCTGATAGTGATACTTCGACTAAACTGGTTCTAAATATATTAATGGCTGCGGAAGCTTCCGGTGCGGAAGTAATTGCAACGGAATGTCCTACTTGTCACACTGGGCTTGAAATGCATCAAATTCGCGCTGAAAAGATGTTTGGCAAGAAAACCAATGTGAAAATAGTATATTTTACTCAGCTTCTTGGTATGGCCCTTGGGCTTAGTAAACGAAAAGTCGGTTTGCAAGAAAATATATCAGATAGTTACGCACTTATGAAAGAGAAGGGCATCGCATGATGAGCGTCGGCGAAATGGCTGTGAAACTTGACGGCGAACTGATGTCGGCTTCTGATATGCTTAGCCTTGGGGAGCAGACATTGGAGCACTGGATTACGGCCCGCGACCTTGAGCCGACTGATAAAAATAAAGAAGGATTTCGCCTGTTAGCATTGCACCGCCAAGGCGCCAAAGGGGACCCAAGTTTTAATGCATGCAGAGAAACTTGCCGTGAACTCGTATATTATTATAATTTAATAACACTTGACCCGGAGCATGTTGAAACCTTACAAAGGCTTAACATGATGAAATTAATTACGAGCCATCTTTATTATTTCATTACGGGGAAAATGGAACAATCCCAATTGGGGGAGTTTTGTTGTTCATCTAAACCTATAAGATCTAAGCTTGATGGTCAGATTAACTAAAGGAGTTTCTGAAAATGCCTAATGTACGTGGTTGTGATTTGCCGGATGATTTACTTTATGATGTAGAAAATCATATGTGGTTTCGCGAAGTTGATGGCGGAAAAGTTCAGCTTGGAATGACTATGGTTGCTACGGCACTCGCCGGACAATTGGTTGCATTTACAGGTAAGAGAGTCGGAAAGAAAATTAAAGCTGGTAAATCGGTTGGAACGGTTGAAAGTGGTAAATGGGTTGGTCCTGCCAAATCAGCTGCTGCTGGTCTTGTCGCTGAACTTAATCAGAATCTCGTTAATAATCCAAGCATTGCAAATGATGATCCTTATAATGAGGGATGGATGGTTGTGCTTGAGCCAGAAGATTGGCAGAACGTGAAATCCTCACTGGTACTCGGGTCTGATGTAACGGGGCCTTACGAAGCAAAAATGGATGCTGATAATTTTGCCGGTTGCGGGGCTTGAGACAAATATAATTAATTGAGAATTGTAGAACTAAAGGCTATTAATATGAGTACAAGCACTACAAATATGGTTGAAGGCGAGATGAATATTGAATTACTCAAATCTCACGCTAAGAATGCAACCGAATTACTTAAAGTAATGTCAAATGAATGGCGCCTACTGGTGCTGTGCCATTTAATGTTTGGGGAAAAAAGTGTTAGTGAGCTAGAAGAATTGCTCGGTCTAAGTCAATCAGCTTTATCACAACATTTGGCCGTCCTTCGCCGTGAAAGACTTGTTCAAACAAGACGTAGTGCTCAGTCTGTTTATTATAGCATTGATAGTGAAGAAGTTGAGGCCATAATGGGTACTCTCTACGAACAATTTTGTAAAACCACCAACGCTTAATTCATTAAATCTTAATTCTGGGAAAATACCGAGATGACTGACTTTATCAAGCTTGCTGATGATTTTTATATCCATGGCCAAATTACACAAGAACATATTAGTCAAGCTTCTTCAGATGGCATTAAGACGATTATAAATTTACGTCCTGACGGCGAAAAGCCCGGGTACATTAATGCCCAAGACGCAGCAGACGTAGCAAAAAACAATAATGTAACTTATCATCATATCCCCGTTGCAATGACCGGCCCAAAGCCGGAGCAGGTTGCTTCATTTAAACAAACAGTGCAGGGCTGTGATGGTGCGGTTCTGGTTCATTGTGGCTCTGGTAAACGGGCTGCTATTCTCTGGGCTCTCTCAAATAAAGGCGCACTGACTGCAGACGAAATTATATCTGCATGCGCGAACTTTGGTCACGACCTTTCCAAACTAAGAGCCAATCTATAAGATAAATCCCCCCGTCTTAAGGGCTTTTCATAGTCTGAAATAAAGTTAAATTTAAGTCTTTTATATTATAAAAACGTATTATGCGAATATTCTAATATTTTAGTGATTTTTCACTCTTTTTATGTTATATTTTTGATCAACAAACTCATGCTCCTAAAAGCAGTATAAGTTTGAGAAAAAAATAACAAATATAAGGGAAAATAATATGTATATTAAGAAGTATATTACGCGAATTCTGCTGGCCTTTTTCTTGCTGGCCTTGCCAACGACGCTATTGGCTGCCGATGAAATTTACAAACCTTTTATTTTTGCCTATTCAAGTGAAAATGATATGGAAACCACTGCAGAAACTGTACGTGCAAAGTTAACAGAAGCAGGTTTTGAAATCAGTGGTGAGAATAGCCCCTATGAAGGCGTGCTAAACATTGTTGTGACCAACGCAGCACTACAAACCGCAAGTGCGGCCAGTGATTTTGGTACTTTTGCTGCAGCTCAAAGAGTGTTCTTAACAAAAATGGGCGACGCGGTACAGGTCAGTTACACTAATCCAAACTACATGGCACTAGCATATCGACTTGAAAGTGATCTAGTTCCAATTAAAGAAAGCCTTGTGGAAGCGCTTGGTACAGAAAAAGAGTTTGGATCTAAAAAAGGACTTAATGCCAAAAGGTTAACTAAATATCGCTACATGGGTTTTCCTATGTTTACAGAAAGATTTGATAAGCCTGACCTGCTCGCAACATATGAAAGCCATGAAGAAGCCGTAGCTAAACTCGAAGAAGGACTAGCCGCAGATAGTGCAAACGTAACAAAGGTTTACAGAATTGATGTTCCGGGTACTTCAGACACTCTTTTTGGTGTTGCTATAGCAGAAGGAAATGGCGGGGATGATCACATCATGACTAAAATTGATTTTGAAGATACGCGCTCATCGGCACATTTACCTTATGAAATTCTGGTAAAAGATAATGAAATTTATGCCCTTGGTGCACGCTTCCGCATCGCGATAAGCTTCCCGGATTTAAAGATGGTTGGCAGTCATTCTTTTGCTGGCATTATGAGCGCTCCAGGTGCCATAAAAAAAGCATTGAAAACAGCGTCCGGTAATCTTAAGTAAAAAGGTCAGGCAATTACTGTTTCACGGGCTATGGCAAAGAATTGTAATTCTCCGCCTTCTCCGTCTAGCTTTACATCAAGCGGTGTTTTGATGCACTGCGCTTTATTCGCCGCTGATAAAGCCTGATCAAAATATGAATTATAAAGATTTTGCCGTTCAGTTAAGCTGAGCGGCTTTTTCTTTGCTGGAATGAGAGAAAATGCGCTCTCTATTGATAATTCAGGATTGATATTTACCGCCTCTTTATGGCTCCATAGGCCACTGATAGGATCAAAATTATATTGTGCTACAAAGCATTCACCATGTTCAGCAATAAATTCAATGGCTTTGATGATCATTTCCGTTTCAGCATCATCCATCGAATAATGAAAACCGAGCCGGCACCAGCCCGGTTTTATGCCATTGACACCCTTGCTGATTAGCGAGCGATATTTATTTGATAATGATTGATCAATATTGAGCAACCGGTGACCATAAGGCCCTGCGCAGGCACAGCCCGCACGGGTTTGCAAGCCAAACAAATCGTCCAGTAATGCTGTGACAAATTTTGGATGCAAATAAGAACCATTATTTGTGCGGATATTGAATGAAATAATGCAAACTCTTTTGCTCGGGTCCTGATTGCCAAGGATTTCAATCTTATCATTTTTCGCCCAGCGCCCAAAGGCCTTTGCTAACTGATCATTTTCGTATTCTTCAATAAGCTCCGTGCTAAGTGCATCTTTTAAGGAAAAAGCAAGCGCCGCTCTGAGCGTTTGTAAGATGCCGGGCGTTCCGGCCCGCTCACGCAGCTCTATTTCTGGGAAGAAGTCTTCCTCAGTTTTATTGACATATGAAACGGTTCCACCACCACTGATGCAGGGGCCAAGAGAGCTTTCATAAATAGATTTTTTAAACAGGAGTAAACCCGAAGAGCCCGGTCCGCCAAGAAATTTATGGGGCGAAATATAAACCGCATCTATTGATGGGTCTTCGCCTTCAGGATAACCGGTTGGGTTCATATTAATCTTCACATATGGTGCTGAGGCCGCATAATCAAAGCAAGCCAGCGCATCATATTTATGAAGCAGGCAGGCAATTTTATGAACTGGGCTGATGATACCAGTTACATTAGACGCCGCCGAGAATGAGCCTATGCGTAATCTGTTTTTATACTCATCATTTTGAAGTTCTTTTTCCAGCTGGACAAGGTCGATATTTCCCTCATCATCAAGCTCTATTTCAACAACAGTCGCCAGACTTGAGCGCCAGGAAACTTCATTTGAGTGATGCTCAAACGGTCCGACAAAAACAACCGGGCCGGTTTTATCCATCTGATTCTCAATAGCCTGATAATCTTCGTTAGAAACCGCACACTTCATTTGTTCTTTCATGCGCGCAAAGGTACTTGGCGGTATTGCCACACCAAGAATTTGCTGCAGCCGGTAAATAGCGGCCGTTGCCCCGTCGCCGCAGGTAATGACACAATCATCATCCGTTGCGCCGACTGATTTTTTTATACTGTTTTCTGCCTGATGAAAAAGTGCCGATGTGGTTCTGCCTGTCGTATCATCTTCGGTATGAGTGTTGGCATAGAGACGCTGAAGATCCATCATATAATTTTCAATAAACTCAAGCCCTCTACCAGATGCTGTGTAATCAGCATAGGTGACTATGCGTTCACCATATGGCGTCTTAATCATGCTATCGGTGCCGATAATATGCGGACGCAGTACATCAATTGACAGGGGCTGTTGATTAGATTTATTGCCGTCAAACCCGCTTAAAATATGATCAAATATTGACATCATGCAATTCCACTTTGTTAAGTCTATAATGAAGTCCATTAATGGAAGAATTATTCATTCAATATATACCCATATCGCCGAATAAACAAGCGCACCAAATTAGCATTTTTGTATAATATTTCTAACTTTATAGATATTTTAGAATATAGTTCTAATTACAACATTGAAAGATAGAAGGTAATATTCAACTTATTCTTGCCGAGAGGGATCATTCTTTTTGACCCAGAGCGGACCACTTAATTTCTTCTTCAATCCAATTAAGTTTATTATAGAGCTTTGGAAAGGCGTGTTCTTTAAGGATATTTTGTGCCGTAAAGGCAATCGTTGCTGGCAGATCACCGAATTCGTGTTTTCTGGCAATCAGTGAGATTTCTCGCCTGAATTTTCCTGTTTTCATTGGTATTATGCGCAAACGATCAAGCAAATGAATTTCCTGTAATAAACAAAGTGGTGTTGTCATGCACCAGCCCATACCGTTGGCCACGGCTTTTAATTGACCGGTGACGGTATCAAAACCGGATGACGATGGAAGGTTTAACCCCATTCTCTTAATTTGACTTTCAATGCGGCGTCCCATTGCGGAACGGGTCGTGTAGCGAATAAAAGGTATTTTTGACAGCTCATCAAAATCATCGGTTTGCCCCTTATAATCTGCAGGACAAACCAGTAAGAAAGGTTCAGAAAAAATATCATAATGCTCCATGCCGGGCACATCATCCAAATCGCGACTCGCCGTCACCAATATATCCACTTCATGGGATAAAAGTTCCTGATGTTGGTTAGGTGAATTGCCAGACCATATTTGGCAATTTTCGATCTGATCACGCAAGTCGCGGGTAACCAGATGGCCGATTGTATTGGCAAAGCTTTCAAACATGGCAATGGTCACATTGGAAAATGATTTTCGCTCTTTTTTACGAACTTCATTGAAGGTATTTTTTGCAGCCGTCAGCAGTGCGTTACCGTGTAAATACAGACGATCACCGGCCGATGTTAACGCCATCGGTCTAATATTACGATCAAATAGCCGGGTATCGGTAAGTTTTTCAAGCGACGCGATGGCCTGACTTACCGCTGATTGGCTAATGCCAAGGCGTGAGGCTGCTTGTGTCATTCCCCCCAAGTCGGCAACAAGCACGAATATTTGAATAGTGCGTAGATCAAACCCTGCTGGTAACACACGGATTTCCTCTTTATAATTATAACCCTGTTGGGCTTTCGCCCGTCAGGTCAGAGCATATCCATATTCTTCGGCTGAATCAATTACCCATGCGTAAAAGCTGTCAAAGAAGCTGCTGTAACTGAAAATAAGGTAATCATCATGCTGTAATTTAAACATAATTATACCGATTGAATGGATGCTGCTTTGCAACACACTCATCCCAGGCAAATCATCATCAGTTAGATTAATCGCGATCCCTTTATTGAGTAAGTTATCACTATTTTTTCCGTTAAGACTAATACCGCACCTAGAGTGGGATATATCAACGACGGAGGCGATGTCAGCGGAAAATAATTTTGATATTTCACTGCATAATAATTCATTATTGGAAAACATCATAAAATGCCCCGGTGAAATCACCGCAAAATAAATATCATTTTGAGAGATGAAATCCCCCACCACTGGAAGTGCATCAATGCCCAAAAAGGCAGCGAGAATTGCATCTGTTTTTTGTGCGCTATCTGGCCATGATTTAATTAAGACCATGCTTTGATAACGAACTTCTTTTATTGAAAGTTGATCAGACATATAATCTCTCCCCTTCTTTATCGTAAAAGTGCGGTTCTACGACAAGCACACTGTTACGTTCATTTTTTAAGGGGAAAGTGGCGGATAATGTGTTGCCGATTTGCGTATGTCCTTGTTTAATAAGAGCGAGCGCGATGAATTTTTCAAGCGCAGGGCTATAAGTGGTTGAGGTAACATGGCCAATATTTTCAGTGCCGTTTAAAACGTGTGATCCCGCCTTTAACGGCTTATGATCATGGGATATTAATCCAACCATTGTTTGGCGGCTTTGATCTATAAGTCCGCTGCGCTCTTTTAACGAGGAGCCGACATATTGCTTTTTGGATGAAGCCATTTTTCCAAGCCCTACATCGGCCATAGAAGTGCGGCCATCAAGTTCGGGGCCACTGATGTGTCCTTTTTCAATGCGTAAGGTGCCAAGGGCTTCTGTGCCGTATGGCGTGATATCAAAAGCTTCGCCAGCTTTCATAATTTCTTTCCAGACGGCAGTGCCAAAATGCGTAGGGGTATAAACTTCATAAGCACGCTCACCGGAAAATGAAAGTCTCGCTACCTTGACCGGCATATCACCAATTGATCCATCGGTGACACCCATGAAAGGCAATCCGTCTTCAGAAAAATCAACATCTGTTATAATTTTATTTAAGGTATCCCGGCTTTTTGGCCCTGCTACGGCCATGCCTGCCCATTGATCCGAGACGGAACTGACATGGACTTTTAAGTCGGGCCAATTGAGTGTTAAAAGTCGTTCCATCTGCGAAAGAACAGGTGCAGCGTTTGCGGTTGTCGTCGTCATAAGAAACTGTGTTTCCGATAAGCGCCATGAGGTTCCATCATCAAACATATAACCATCTTCACGCAGCATAACGCCGTAGCGCGCTTTACCGACCGCAACCTTTAAGAAGGCATTTGCGTAAATGCGATTTAAAAATTCGGCAGCGTCTGGCCCTTGAATATCAATTTTACCAAGACTGGTGACGTCTACTATGCCAACCGAATTTCTGACGGCGGTGGCTTCACGAATATAAGCATCCGTTAGTGTTTCGTCGGATTTTTTATAAACCCGTGGCCTGTACCAAATGCCAGCTTCGATCATTTCTGCACCGTGATCCATATGCCAGTTATGCATTGGCGTGCGTCTTACGGCGCTAAAATGATTGCCTATATCACGCCCGGCGAGCGTGCCAAGCGCAACGGGTTTATAGGGCGCACGAAAACGGGTTGTTCCGGCCTCGGGGATAGATATGCCGCGCAGTTCCGCCATGATGGCAAGCGCATTCATGTTGGATGTTTTGCCCTGATCCGCTGCCATGCCGAGCGTGGTATAACGTTTTAAATGCTCTACGGATCTAAAGCCTTCCGTGTGGGCAATGTTTAAATCGTTAACCGATACATCATGCTGAAAATCGACAAATTTCTTGGCCGATTTGTTGGATGATGGAATTACAGTAAGAGCGAACGGAATAGCGACGGGGTTTTGACCATTCACTTTTAACGCAGTCATATTTGATGGAGGCAATCCAAGCGCCTCTAGGCTTTCATTGGCGGCAGAAATGCCGTCTTCAAGGGATGCTTTTAGATCAAATGATCCCATAATCGCACCCGCGGCGAGCCAAGGACGATTTGCACGGCCCGGAATAAAGGACTGTATTTCATCATTAAATATCGCAGGCGTTCCCGTTTGACTGCATAAATTAATGGTCGGGGTATAACCGCCAGTTACAAGAAGCGCATCAACATTTATAGTGTTTTGCGGACCAATTGATTTTGTATCTGCGTCATATGGGGCAACTTTTATACTTGATAGTGATTTTCCGCCATTTGCCGATGTGACCACATGGCCAGTGATATAATTAATACTGGAATCTTTACACAGCCCGTGATTAATTTTTTCACGAGCATCAATCATGGTCGTGACATTGACACCGAGAGCTTTTAATTGATGGGCGGTGGTATATCCATCATCATTATTGGTGAATAGTGCAACATTTTGTCCAACACATGCCCCGTAGCGGTTCGCGTATCTTAATGCGGCATTAGCAAGCATTACACCCGGCGTATCATTACCGTCAAAAACGAGCGGGCGTTCAATACTTCCCGCCGCGATGATCACGCGTTTTGCAAATATTTTTAAATGACGTTGTCTTGGTTCAAAATTTTCTGGGACCGCTTTATGATCGGCGACTTTCTCAACGGCGCCGAGGGTGTTATCATCAAAATAACCATAAACGGTGGTGCGTGACATCATCGTAACATTGTCAATTTCTGATAATGTTTTTAATGTATCCGCTGCCCATTCATTGGCATCATAGCCGTCAATATTTCCTTGTTCTTCGGGCAGTGATCCTCCGAATTGAGCACTTTCATCGACCAATAATATTTTTGCGCCTGATGGTGCTGCCGCCTTTGCTGCGGCCAGTCCGGCGGGGCCTGATCCAATGATAACGATATCTGCGAAAATGTTGGCTTTTTCATAGCGGTCTGGGTCAGCGTCAAGGCTCGCCTTACCCATCCCGGCGGCGCGGCGAATGAAATGTTCACAAAAATGCCAAAACTTCTGCCCCGTCCCCATGAATGTTTTATAATAAAATCCAGCAACCAATAACGGTGAAAACAGCTGGTTTATTGCCATGACATCAAAAGACAGGCTTGGCCATGCATTCTGACTGTGGGCATCAAGACCATCATAAAGCTCTACTGTAGGCGCGGTGCAGTTGGGCTCAAGCCGTCCATCACTTCTTAGGCTGACGAGGGCGTTTGGTTCTTCTGGTCCTGCTGAATAAACACCGCGCGGGCGGTGATATTTAAAAGACCGCGCCATCATCATTTCGCCATTAGCAATCATCGCTGATGCGAGCGTGTCCCCTTCAAAGCCGCTATAGGACTTGCCGTCAAAAGTAAACTCAAGCGGTTTATTTTGATCAATGAGAAGACCTTTATTCTTTAAACGATTACCGCTCATGATTTATCCTCTGCCTGCCATGGTCCTTCAAGGGTTACGTCAGATATTTCATGGGTGACAGTGTCTCTTAAGACTTTGACGAATGACCGGCAACCTGATGTGTGCTGCCAATGCTCCATGTGAGCGCCGCGCGGGTTTTCGCGCATAAAAACATAGTCGCTCCATTTTTCCATATCCGTATCATTATGGTCTGGTCGCTGGATGCTCGCGTCACCGATATAGGTATATTCGCTTGCCTCTCTTGGACCGCAGTGGGGACATTTAATAATCATTCGACGACCTTATTGATGTGCCGGATATGGACCGGCACCCCTTTCATCAAGTTGGCGACCATTATAAAAACGGTCCAAGGTAAAATCAGCGTTTAAGGCATGCGGTGCGTCATTGGCGATTGTATGGGCGAAACACCACCCTGCTGCCGGCGTTGCTTTAAAACCGCCGTAACACCAGCCCGCATTTAAATACATTCCCGGTAGTGGACCCGTGCAAATAATCGGGCTGCCGTCCATGGACATATCCATAATGCCGCCCCAGTTACGAAGTAGTTTTAAGCGCGCTAAGTTTGGAAACATGGTCACCGCTGCCGCTGCCACATGTTCAAATATCGGTAAGTTACCGCGCTGGGCATATGAATTATAACCGTCAAGGTCGCCGCCAAATACAAGCCCGCCTTTATCAGACTGTGAAATATAGAGATGCCCGGCGCCAAAAGTCACGACCGTATTAATGAGCGGCTTCAATGGTTCTGTAACGAATGCTTGCAACACATGACTTTCAATTGGCATTTTATCAATGCTGGCGAGCTTCATAACGGTTGATGTATTCCCCGCCACAGAAATTGCAACTTTTGGCGCTGATATATCGCCGCGCGTTGTTTTAACGCCTGTAACCGTATCACCGTCTTTAATAAATCCTGTAACCTCGCAATGCTCGATGATGTCGACGCCGTATTTGTCCGCGCCGCGTGCATATCCCCATGCTACCGCGTCATGGCGGGCGGTTCCGCCTCTTGGTTGGCATAATCCGCCGACAATGGGAAAGCGAGTATTTTGTCCGGTATATAGCCCCGGCACTCTGCGGCTGATTTCTTCTGTATCGAGAAGTTCGGCATCAACACCTTCAAGCAATATGGCATTGCCGCGTCTTGCGAAAGCGTCCATCTGTCCGGGCGTATGGGCAAGGTTAATGACACCGCGCTGTGAAAACATCATGTTGTAATTTAAATCGTTAGAAAGCCCTTCCCATAATTTCATAGAATGCTCATAAAACCTTGTATTGGCAGGAAGTATATAGTTTGAGCGGACGATCGTTGTGTTACGTCCAATATTACCGCTGCCAAGGCCGCCTTTTTCAAGAACGGCAACATTGCGAATACCATGCTCCTTCGCAAGGTAATAAGCCGTTGCAAGGCCGTGCCCACCGCCGCCAACAATGATCACATCATAATGTGGCTTTGGTTCCGCCGCACGCCACGTCCGTTTCCAGTTTTTATGACCACTTAATGCATTTTTAATTAATGAAAAAGCTGAATATCTGCTCATGACGGGATACTTTCAGGGGCTCTAGGTGGCATTGTTAATTTCTGGCACTCATTTAAAAGCCACCCTTCAAAATGTTTGATATTTTCATTTTGCTCTAATGATTTGGGGTAGGTGAGAAAATATTTATAGCCCGTATCGATATATTTATCGTAAGGCATCACCAGCGTGCCGTTTTGCAGGTGATTTTCCATAAAAGGCTGCCTGCCGATGGCAATACCCATATTTTGCGCAGCACCATTAAGCACCATCGAGCGATCATTTGTATTTAACTGATATTCTTGCTTTGGGCAGGGTTGATCAAACGAATTAAACCATATTTCCCATTCTTTTGTCTCGCAGGTGCAGTGCAGAAGCGGCAATTGCTCAAGATCAAAAATATCGTCCTGGGATGGCAGTGACGCGGCCATTTCCGGACTAGCGACCATTGTCATATAATCATCAAGTAAATGAACGGACTTAACGCCGCTTAGGGGCCTCTTTCCGAAATAAATGGCAATATCAAATTCAAATTTGTCATATTCCGGCGGATTATCAGAGCTAATGAATGAAAGTTCAATTTCAGGATGCTGCTTTTGAAAGTCAGGCAGTTTTTCATAAAGCCATGACGATAAAAATGAATGAAACAAATTAATGACAATCTTTGTTTTATTTAGGTGGATACGAAAATCTTGAGTTGTTTGCTCTAAACTGTCAAAAATACCCTGAATATGATTGTAATATTCCCGTCCTCTCTCGCTTAGGCGCACGAAGCCTTTGTCGCGGATAAATAACTGAAACCCAAGATAATCCTCTAGTGATCTTATTTGGTGACTAATCGCTGAAGGGGACAGGGATACATCCTCCGCCGCCGCTTTAAAACTATCATGTTTTGCTGCGGCTTCGAATGCTTTTAAAGCGCTAAAAGGGGGAAGGTTTCGTCTCATAACGTCCCTTACAAAAGTTCTGTTAACAAGCGTGCTGACGACATATCATCAAGGCTCATTACAATATCAAAAATATGCTCGCTCTCTGCCTGCGTTTTTAAATTTAGTGCCAACTCAAAGAACTTATCTTTCACTTCAGCGTCAGAAAGCGGGTTTTCAGGATTGCCGCGGGCGATGCTTGGCGGTGAGGAAAACTGACTACCGTCGTTCATTTCAATGCTCACATGGGCCCAGCGCTCTGCGGGGAAAATGTCATTATATTTATCTTCCTCAAAGCAGTTTACTTTACGGCTTAGCTCCAAAAGCACGGGATCATTCAGATCATCTGTGATCGCTTTGGTACTAACCGTATTATCACGCAGCGCGCAAGCCACAGAAAATGGCAGGCTATATTGCGCCTGATCGGAATTTTTTGGGGCCATTGTGTGCAAACGTTTTGCTTCGTGGAATGTGTGGACATTGATGGCTTTTATTTGGCTAATATCAATGTCATTCTGTGATTTAATATATAGCGCCGCTTCAACGGCGGGCTGCGCCCAGCGGCACACGGGATAGGCTTTGATATATTGCTCAAACGTATAAAATCGTGTTCCTAAATCGGCCCAAATATCCGCTACATCATCATTAAACATGGTAATCGCAGGCGCGCCGGTAAAGCCGTCCCTGGCGAGAAGCGCCGCTGAAAAGCCGGATAACGCACCCCAGCACGAACCATCCTTGGCCATAATCGGCTCATCAATGCAGCGCATCATTTGACTGCGCGGTCCGTGATATTCGGCGAGTCCCAAAGCTTCATAAGTTTCAGCATGGGACATTTTTTTAACCCGTGCCACCAGCGCAGCCGCGACAAGCGCGTTCCATGCACCGGATGTGTGATAATCGCAAGCAGTCCCATGAAGGGCAATACCGGCGCGTGTGCCAATTTCATAACCAATGATGATGGCGTCTAGTAATTCTTCACCGCTTAATTTCGCTGTTTCCGGCATGGCAAATAATGTCGGTAAAATCACCACGCCAATATGGCCTTTGGTAAGCACCTGACCATCATGCGCGTCCAAGCTATCAATTGAGCCGGCACCGTAAAGGGCGGCACCACATTCGCTGGTTATTTGATCGGTGAATAATAGTTTTGCGCAACTGCTTTTCGTCGCACCAAACTGGCTTTTTACCAATTTTTCTAAAATCTGGCTGGTTTCTGTTGTGCGTGCGGCAATGGCAACGCCCAATGTATCAATCAAACAGCGTTTGGCTTGGCTGTATAGTTCATCAGAAAAATCGGGATTTTCATCGTGAATAAAATCGAGTATGGCGTGTTTCACTTTAAAATTACCTTCATAAGATTGATATATTTTCGCTGAGCGTTGAACAACAGGCGAGGATATATCCTTCGTCAATTTGTTGTTCGCTTAGTCCGCCCTGATGGTTCATATCAACCTTACCGCTGATCAGTTTCATTTGGCAAGTGCCGCACATGCCTGATTTACATCCGGTCGGCACAACTACCTTGTTTTTCTTTAATGCTGATAACAAAGTTTCACCGCGTTTTGCATCAAATGTTTTATCTTTAAATTTGACGGTGAGCGTTTCTGCATTTTCATCAACCACTTCTGGTTTGGTAGCGTCAGAGCCAAAACTCTCTTGATGGTAATGATCCGGGTTTAGACCGCCTTTGAGTAGGATATCTTTGATAGCGTCCATAAAGCCGCTTGGCCCACAGCAGAAAACTTGATGACCCGACACATCTATTAATGAAGCAAGTTGAGTCATTGTTGGTAGGCCATGAATTTCAGCATCCGCCCTATGGGTAGATATTTGATGAAATGCAAGCGGATCATATTCACCGGCAATTTTTGAAAGTTCATCAGAAAACAAATATTCATCAGAAATTTTTACATAGTGGATAAAGGTGACATCGAGATCATCTTGGCGGTCCGCTAACCACCTGAGCATGGACATCATTGGTGTAATGCCGCTGCCTGCACTGATCAGCAGCAATTTTTTGCAAGGATGATCAATCAAATTAAATAAACCTGTTGGCCCTACGGCGGAAAAAATACTACCAATTTTGATATTATCACGCATCCATGCCGTTGCCCCGTCGGGACGATTGGTTTTGACCGTAAGGGTTATTTCATCGCCGCGCGTTGGTGATGAGCAGACCGTGAATGTACGGTATTCTTCACCGCTTTTTAGGGGAAGGCGTATGCTGATATGTTGACCGGGTTTGAAATCAAACCCTGTACCGTCATATGCTTTAAAACTGTAGCTATTAACGTCTTCATTTTCGGCGGTGACGTCTGTACATTCAAGCAATCCGCCTGATTTCCAGCTTCCTACCGTGCGTCTTTCAAACTCTGGTAAAGGAGTACGCGATCCAATTCTCATTTCTCGTCCTCCCCTTCTATATATTTTTCCATCATCCCGCCGTACCAATTGGTAAAATCCGTCAGCATAAATTCTGATTCCGCGTATGGTCCGGGTTCATAGCCAACCGAACGGGTACCTAGGTGATTATTGGCCGCAAGCGTACTGTCCTGTTCATTGGTGGCTTGCCATACACGGGCGAGATGCTTTACATCATAATCCCATCCTTCAACCGCATCTTCATGAACGAGCCATTTTGTGGTGAGTAAGGTTTTGTCGGCGCTTATCGGTGTGACGCTTGCGTGCAGGATATAGTCCGAGCCAAAATGGTTCCAATTGCCTGGCACATGAAACATCCGTGCGGACCCCAAGTTCGCGTCTTTAAGATCACCCAATAACTTGCGGCTGGCTAAGCTGCCGTCAATGGTCATGGAAAGCGCGTCATTAATAAAGGGTAACCTGATGCAGCGGAATTTATCACCGCCCGGTACTGGTTTATGAGGCAGGCCGAGTTCTTGCCATTTCTTTGCCATGCGCGGCATAAGTTCTGTGAAAAAACCGTCCGCGCGAGGATCATCAGGCATAGCAAAGGCGGTGAGTGAAAAAGTCAGTTCAGGGTGAGAACCCGCACAATGATAACATTCACGGTTATTTTCGATCACTAGCTTCCAGTTAGCTTCTTCAACGATGCTTTCTTCGTAAGCCACCTTGCAACGAAAAGGTTGATGGGGCGCGATATAGGGTTCTACTTGCTTTCTAAATTCTTCGAAATCAGGCGGGTTTTTGCTTATACATACATAAAGCATACCGGACATGTTTTGCAAACTAACGGACTTTAAAAAATGATTTTCAGGATCAAAGTCTGCGGGCATTTCCCCCGCATGTACAAGCGCACCGTCTTCATCATATGTCCATTGATGATAAGGGCAGACAAGTTGGTTTGAATGTCCTTTTTTACCGAGGCATATAAGCGACCCACGGTGGCGGCAACTGTTTAAAAAAGCACTAATTTCACCTGATTTTTTCTTTAGTAGTATGACGCTGTTGCGACCAACCGTCGCAGTTATATAATCACCAGGGTTTGGAATTTCGGAGCTATTACCAACGAAAACCCACTCTTTTTCAAAAATGGCTTTTAATTCAATATCCAATATAGCCTGCGAATGATAAAAATCACCCTCAAGGCTATGGCCGACTTTGCGGCGTTTCAGCATGGCTTTTAAATGATCCATTGATGGCCTCATTATATAATTTTACTGCGCGCATCTTTACCCGCATTATTAAACCCGTCAATCCAGTGAATGACAGCATAAGAAAAACTACTACTCCAGATTAATGTTAATTATGCTATGTTTTTGCGGTTTAAAGTATGACGTCCATCCGTTAGTGATTTATCTGTTATTTTTTAAAAGGAAACAAAGATGTCATTCCCCAGCCATTCCCCCTATGTCATTGTTGGCGCAGGCATTCACGGCTTAAGCACTGCCTATCATTTGGCGCTTGAATTAAAAGCAAAGAGTAAGGGTAGCGGCGCGGATATTTTAATCGTTGATAAATCCGGCATTAGCGCTGGCGCGACGGGTATTGCCTGCGGTGTGGTGCGTAATAATTACTACCAACCTGCCATGCGCGAACTTATGGCCCATAGCGTTAGCGTTTGGGAAAGTGATCCGAAGGCCTACAGTTATCATCCGGTTGGTTATATGCAGATTAGCTCTGAAAGCATGCATGAAGATATCGTGTCAATTTATCAGCAGCAAAAAGCCATCGGTTATTCATCGACATTGGTCGAAGGTGAAAAAGACTGTGCAAATTACATGAAAGATATTTTTTATGACTGGCAAGCGCAAAACATCACATCCGTTCTCCACGAAGCGCCGGGTGGATATGCCAATAATACCAAAGCCATGTACGGGCTAGCCACCAAGGCGGAAGCCGAAGGGGTGCGCATCATCAGCGGCGTTGAAGTAATCGGTTTTAAAGAAGACGCATCAGGCACCATCACATCGGTTGAAACAAATCGTGGGTCTATTGACTGCGATTATGTTGTTATCGGCGCCGGACCATGGACGCCAAAAATATGGGATATGTTATCGCTTCCTAAAACATTGAATATTAAAAATCCTGTGACCGAGGATATGTCAAATGATGTTGATATGTGGATTTACTGGTCACTACAGGAAGGCACCCTTGGGGTTGATCCAAATTTACAGCAAACCAACGACGGTAAAATGCCGCCGGTAATCCATGTTGATACGGACGCACCCCTTTATTCTGATGTTGATGGATCGCTGATCACCGATGAAATGTGGGGTATTTATTATAAACCTGATTTCCATTTTGGCGGCGTTCAGGGCGGCGCGGCACCGTTTATTGTCGATAAAAAAGCGGATGATGTGGCGGTGGATCCTTATGGCCCAGAATCACCAGAATTTATTGTCGGCGATGATTTCGCCCATATGTGGGTATCGGCGTTGGCACATTGTCAAAAACGTTTTTCCGGTCAAATTGGTAAATATAAAAATGAACCATCCGGCGGTATTGGTGCCTTTACACCGGATAGCTTCCCTGTTTTTGATACCTTTAAAGAAAATTGTTTCGTAATAGCGGATAGTAATCATGGTTATAAAATGCTTGGTGTCGGTAAATTGGTGGCGCAGAGCATTTGCGGCGAAAAATCAACGCTTCTAAAACCGTTTAGATATTCAAGATACCTTGAGGGTGATCTTCATCCAGTGTCAAACAGCCCTTTTCCGTGGAGTTAATGTTCTAAATATGTAAGGGTATAAAAAGAGTGAGGGAAAATAATGGAACAATCGAACGAAGACGGTGCGCAGCAGAAGGGCCCGAGTGTACTGGTATCCTTGATACCTATTATATTTTTAATAGGTTTAATGACCCTAAATTTATTCCTTGAAGACGCCTTTGTTCCCAGCGAAATGATCTTGTTTGTTTCTGCCGTTATCGCAGGATTAGTCGCCTTTTCCATGGTTAAAGTTCCCTATAAAAAACTTGAAGAAGGCATCTTGAAATCAATAGATATGGCCATGCAAGCCAATTTAATTATGTTGCTGGTTGGGGCTTTAATTGCCGTTTGGATAGCCTCGGGAATTGTGCCAACACTGATTTACTACGGACTTGAAATTATTTCACCAAATGCGTTTCTCACCATTTGCTGCATTAGTTGCGGCATTGTTGCCGTATGTACAGGATCAAGCTGGTCAACTATTGGAACGGTGGGCCTTGCCTTAATCGGCGTTGGAACGGTGATGGGGATAAATACGGGACTAGTGGCCGGCGCTATTATATCTGGCGCTTATTTTGGTGATAAAATGTCACCGGTATCCGATTCAACCAATCTCGCCCCAGCCATGGTTGGTACCGATGTAATAACCCATATCAAACACATGACCTATACCACGGGGCCGGCCATTATAATTTCACTGATAATGTTCATGAGCATTGATATTTTTTATCCGCCACCTTCTTTGGATATTACAGAAATTAGAAACCTGCAAAATCTTATCAGTTTAAATTTTAATGTTTCCCTTTGGTTGCTAATCGCCCCTGCTTCGGTTGTTATATTCGTAGCGCGCGGCTTGCCAGCAATGCCCGCCCTCATTTTAGGTATCTTCCTTGCGATCGTCGCCGTTCCTTTGTTTCAATGGGATTTCCTGAGCGCGACAATTGACGGCGGTGTCACATTATCGGGCAGTTATTCACTAATTCTAAATATCATCGCCAGTGGTTTTTCCATTGAAAGCGGCGATGTTATGACCGATCAGCTTTTTAACCGTGGTGGCATGTCATCTATGCTGAATGTTGTATTCTTGGTCCTTGCAGCCATGTCATTTGGCGGCATTATGGAAGCAAGCGGCATGTTGCAAACACTTGCCGGCGCGTCAATTTCACGGGTGCGTAGCATTGGTGGACTTGTCGCATCAACTCTAGCATCCTGTGTGTTTGTTAATTTCACGGCCGCTAACCAGTCAATGGCAATTATTATTCCAGCGCGCATGTTTTCTTCTGCTTATAAGAAATTTGGCCTTCATCCAAAAACATTATCACGCGCCGTCGAAGATGCGGGAACCGTAACCGCGCCGCTTATTCCGTGGAACACAAATGCGGTATTTTGCACCACTGCCCTTGGGGTTGCGACTATAGATTATCTGCCATATGTGTTTTTTGCTTATTTATCGCCGCTTATTTCTTTATATTTGGCCTATTCAAATAAAACCATGACACGGATCGAAGAAGAACCAGAAACGATTATCGGTCATTAATTTTTGTAGAAATCATTAAAGGCTTTAACGGTTTTTTCAATGTCATCTTCTGAAATGTCCAGATGAACCACTATTCTGGCGCTACGTTGCCCACCGATGAGTATGCCGCGTTCATATAAAAATGATCTTAAAGCCTCCGCGTCATCGTCACCTGGATTAATGTAGATCATGTTGGTTTGCACCATGTCCAAATTAATACCGAGCTGTTCAATTTTTGAAAGCTCAGTGCCGAGGTGTTTCGTTTTCATGTGATCATACTTTAAACGTGGCACATTATGTTCAAGTCCATAAAGACAGCACGCTGCAATAATGCCGACCTGGCGCATACCGCCACCAAGTAGTTTGCGTTGACGCCTGGCATAGTTGACTAAATTCTTAGGCCCAACCATGACAGAGCCCGCAGGGGCGCCGATGCCTTTTGACAGACAAATGGAAACAGTATCTGCATTTTTTGCAAGCTCAGCAACATCCGCATCTTGTGCAGCCGCCGCATTAAATAAACGGGC
>JABJKT010000162.1 GCA_018660225.1 Kordiimonadaceae bacterium | reverse complement strand
TTGTCGCTGTCTATTTTGCCGTCCCCTTCATTTTCAGCAGAAGATGTTAGTGTTTCTAATGTGCAAGGTGGGCAGGCTGACAAGTTTATTACCTTAAAATCTGTCGATGTAAATGTTGCTTTTTTTCCGCTACTTCGCGGGGAAGTTCAGGTAAAGAAATTTATACTCATTGAACCTGTCGTCGCTATAGAAGTTGACGCAGACGGTAAAGGCAATTGGGAGTTTGGAGCCGAAGATGCAAATCAGTCACCCGGAAACAGCACGACTGAATTAAGTTTTGAGCAATTCCAGATAGAAAATGGACAGGTAAGTTATCAGGATTTTGCCAGCGGCACCAAGGAACTGGTTCGCATGATAAATGCTTCTGTCACCATGGATAGTCTTCAGGGCCCTTTTGAAGTGAGTGGTAACGCCCGCTATAAAAACCTTCCTGTATCAACTGAATTAATGGTTGGAACAATTAGGGAGGACCGCAAAATCCCGATAAATGTTTCGGCAGCACTGATGGATGATGATATAAATATCAAGTTCACAGGTGGATTACTCCCTGATGAAACATCACCACAAGCCGACGGGAAAATTACCCTTGATGCAGGCGATATTGGTGATTTATTTCTCGCGTCTGCCCTGCTGGATATTGAAAATACCGAACCGGTTGGCCCGCGTTATAATCATCCGTTATCACTTGAAAGCAGCTTTGCTTACGGTGGTGATGCAATAAATATTTCCGCACTTGAATTTGAAATGGGTGATAGTCGCGGTACAGGAAATTTAACAGCAACGTTCGGCGAATTAAACCGGTTTGACGGAAATTTATCTGTAAATAGTTTCGATCTTGATAGTTTTCTTCCCAACATGGATGAAAATGAACAAGCTGCAAACGCATCTGGTAATGCAGGCGAAGAAATTGATTATTCAATCCTTGATCAGATTGAAGGTAATTTTATTTTCAAACTAGGTGCGCTGCAATATAACGAAAAAATAGCAAGCCAGTTAGATCTTAATCTGACAGCTTCTCAAGGGCTGCTGGATATTACAAACGGGCGGATAAATATGCCCGGTGGTTCGGAACTGTCACTGGAAGGTGCCATTGGCGCACCGGATAATAATCCTGAATTTAATGGTGATATCACGCTTAATTCAGGAAATTTAAGAGCGTTTCTTGAATGGCTTAAAATTGATGTGTCCGAAATTCCGGCTGGCCGCCTGACCAGACTGGCCTATAAAGGAAGCATTAAAGCAGACCCGCAACTTATTCAGCTTTATGGCATTGATGGAAGTCTTGATACTTTCCAATATAAGGGCGGCCTTTCATACGCTCTTCAGGACCGACCAGCGATGGGCATGGATATTGCCGTGCAAAATTTAAATATTGATAATTATATTCAACCTTCCGAAGAGGCGGGTGATTTAAAGCAATCGCTTCGCATGTTCGGTGATTTTGACGCCAATTATAAAATTGATTTAACCAATATAACGGCGCAGGGCATTACCATTAAAAAAATAGCTTTAAACGGTGAACTTTACGGAGGAAGCTTAAATGCAAAAACTATTAATATTGAGGATTATGCGGGGTTTGATTTAAACGGCTCACTGATCGCTAGTGGTTTCTTATTTGAACCGGAGTTTGAAACATCATTTAACACCACCGCAGCGTCGCTGGTGCCGCTTCAGCGGGCTTTCAGATTTCAGGCACCGTTTGATATATCAGAGGTTGGCGCAGTTGCCGTAAATGCAAGAATTACAGGCAATTTTGAAAAAGTCAATGTGGATATAAAATCAACAGTTGGCAGCAGCAAAGCCGACATAAAAGGTGAAGTTACAAGCGCCGCCGAAAAACAGCTTCCTGAAATAGGCAACGTTGATTTAACAATCATCGCATCCAACCCGAGCCTCGCTAGTTTAATTGATCAGTTTGATTTACCGGTAAACAAGGCAAAAGCGAATGATGACAGATCGTTTGGCGTAAATACAAAATTGACAGGCAATCTGGATACTGTCGATATTGATGGTACGCTGTCAGTAGCTGGGGGGAGCATTGCCCTAAAAGGACGCAGTAATCTGGTGGAAAATGAGCTTAGTTCATTTGATCTGGCCGTTGACATTGCCGGCCCTGATTTAAATTCATTTGTGCGCGGTCTTGGTATGGAATTTAATCCTTCAAATACTGAACTAGGCCCCCTAGCCATTAAGATGGCAGCTTCAGGCACGAGCAGTGATCTGAGCCTAAAAGATATTAACGGCAATATTGGCCCAACGAAAGTTAGCGGTTCTGGTGAAATTACTGGACTGGACGCAAAAACAGCTGAAGGCGAGAAGAGAGGTTTTGATTTTAATCTCGCTCTTGATGATGTGCCGGTTGAACAGTTTATGGAAGCAACCGTCGATAACGGTGCCGCCGATGAAGATTGGGGTAACTGGAGCAAGGATCCTATGGAGCTTGCCGTTATGAATGATTATGACGGGCGGGCAACCATAACGGCAGACAGTATTGTTTATGACAAGTATAATTTTGAAAGCCCGCGTTTTGATGCCGTTCTTAAGGACGGTGTGCTGAATATTACCAACTTCACAGGTAAATTATTTGGCGGTGACGTGGCCATTGCCGGTAACTTTAGCAGTGCTGGTGACCTAGATATGGATATGTCCATAAAGAATGCAGCAATTGTTGATGCGACGACGTCTTTCGCTGGCATTGAACCGATTAGCGGTTATTTCGATATGAATCAAAAAATTATCGGTAAAGGCACGAGCCAGGAAGCCCTTATATCGTCGTTAACAGGCACAGGCCAAGTGACGGCAACACCGGGGATTATTCATGGTATTAATCTGCCTGAGCTTAATGAACGGCTCAAAGGGCTTGATAATCAAAATGGCCTTCTTGGTCTGCTTGCCAGCACACTTTCCGGCGGCGAGACACCTTATGAAGGCGGGGCAAGTACCATGACAATGGAAAATGGTGCTCTTAAATTAAGCCCGCTGGATATTAAAATGCTAGGCGCGCAGAGCATTGTGAATTTAGGTATAGATCTGGCAGAATGGAATATGGATATGGGTGGTGATTTAGCCCTTAGTGAACATCCCGACGCCCCGCCGATTGGCATGAGCATCCTCGGGGCGATCCATAATCCTGAAATAGCCTATAACACAAAACAGCTTGAAGGTTTCATCGGCCAGAAAATTGCCGCAAATTTGCTCCAAAATATGGTTGAAGGTAACGGCGGTATTGGTGATCTTTTTGGTGGTATCGGCGGCGCAGTAGTGCCTGGAGCGGAAGCACCCATTCCACCGACAAATGAAGGTGCCGTGACGAGCAATCCTCTGGGAAGTCTGCTTGACGCTGTCGTGAACGTGCCGGAAGCAGAAGTAGTGGAGGAAGAACCGGCCCCTGCGCCTAAAAAGGAAAGCGTTGAAGAACTGGGCTTGAAACTTCTTGACCGGTTATTTCAAAAGCCGGCGCCAACCCCGCCAGATTAATCGGATAATTTCTTCAAAATATAAACACGTATTGCACTGCTTAAATTAGTGGTGCGACCCTTGTCAATTTCAGTGATAAGGGCTTTAAGACTTTTGCCTTCTGACTTGGCGACGATTTTAAGGTTTTCCCAAAAAATATTTTCCAGCGTCACACTGGTTTGATGGCCGGAAATGACCACAGAATGTTTCTTTAATATTTCGTCATTTTCGCTCATAGCATTTTGAAAAAGTCGTTGCCTTTATCATCAACAATAATAAATGCTGGGAAATCCTTCACATCAATTTTCCAAACCGCTTCCATGCCGAAATCCTCAAAATCAAGAACCTCGACTTTGGTGATGTTGTTTTTGGCAAGGATCGCTGCCGGACCACCAATGGAACCTAAATAAAATCCGCCATGTTTCTCGCAGGCATCGGTTACTTGCTTACTGCGGTTTCCTTTGGCAAGCATGATTAAGCTGCCGCCGGCCTCTTGGAATGTATCAACATAACTATCCATGCGACCCGCTGTTGTCGGGCCGAAGGATCCTGATGCGTATCCTTTGGGCGTTTTGGCAGGACCCGCATAATAAACGATATGATTTTTTAAATAGTCCGGCATCGGCTGGCCATCTTCCATATTTTTCAAAATGGCAGCATGGGCAAGGTCACGGGCCACAACGATGGTTCCTGTTAGGGCAAGCCGTGTTCTGACCGGGTGCTGGCTAAGCTCAGCGCGCACTTCATCCATGGGACGGTTAAGATCAATCTTAACAACATCATTGCTTAGATTGTCTTCCTTAATTTCTGGCATAAAACGGGCTGGATCATGTTCAAGTTTTTCCAAGAAAATACCGTCCTTGGTGATTTTACCTTTTGCTTGACGGTCTGCGGAGCACGAGACGCCAATGCCGATTGGAACGGATGCACCGTGGCGCGGCATTCTGATAACCCGCACATCATGGCAGAAATATTTACCGCCAAACTGGGCGCCGATATCAAAATCCTGGGTCATTTTAAGGACTTTTTCTTCCATTTCAGGGCAGCGAATGGCTTGGCCAAAGTCGCCGCCTTCTGTTGGTAGATTATCCAGATAATGAGTGCTGGCCATTTTTACAGTTTTAAGGTTCTGTTCCGCGCTCAGGCCACCAATTACAATAGCAAGGTGATAGGGCGGGCAGGCGGCGGTTCCAAGCGTTCTTATTTTTTCATCAAGAAATTCGGTTAGCTTATCTTCGCGCAAGATGGCAGGAGTTTGTTGGTACAAGAATGTTTTATTGGCACTTCCGCCCCCTTTGGCAACAAAAAGAAAGTGATATTCATTTCCTTCTGTCGCATAAATATCAACCTGTGCCGGGCCATTTGTTTTGGTGTTTTTTTCTTCGAATAGTCCCTGCGGCGCGAGCTGGGAATATCTTAAATTAGTTTGAGTAAATGTATCAATAACACCCTGATTTAAGGTTTCGACGTCATCCCCTTCGGTCCAGACATATTGGCCCTTTTTGCCCATAATGATACCCGTTCCGGTATCCTGACAGCTCGGAAGAACCATACTTGCGGCGATATTGGCATTTTTAAAAAGCTCCGTTGCGACAAAGCGGTCATTATCGGATGCTTCCGGATCATCAAGAATTTTAGCAAGTTTTTCATAATGTGATGTGCGCAGCAGGTGTGATATATCTCTCATCGCTTCAAAGGTTAGAAGTCTTATGCCTTCAGCGTCAACCTTAAGGACTTCCTGCCCATCAACATTAATCGTTGAAACATGATCGGATGTAATTTTACGGTATTCAGTATCGCTCGGTCCTTGAGCGTACATGTCAGTGTATTTTGGCAATTTCATGTAGTTATTTCCAGAGATTAGATTTTTATTTCTTTTTACGGAAAGTATCCAGTGCGACGATGTTATCTTTTTCGTCTGTGTCTTCAACCACTTTCTTTTCAACAATGGGTGATGTCGTTATGTCTTCTTTTTCTACCAGTTCAACGGGTGCTTCATCATCGGAATTAAAATGAAGGCCAAAATCAACGCTTGGGTCAAAAAAGCCTAGCAGAGCATCAAACGGAACATAAAGAAGTTCTTTGTTGCGGTTAAAGCTAAGGGATATTTCAAAATGCTCATCATCAATAAAAAGATCCCAGAATTGGTTCTGAAGGACAATGGTCATATCTTCTTCATATCGTTCTTTTAAATAGGCCGGGATATTAACGCCAGGATGGTTGGTTTGAAAGGTGATGTAAAAATGATGTTCGCCGGGAAGGCCATGTTCAGCTGTATCAATTAGAATGTCACGAACTACGCCGATTAGGGCTGCTTGAACCAATTCATCATATTTTATTATACTGTCCGTCATATTTATTTTTTTTCTACTTAATTTTCAACGACTCTAAAATTAGTTAAATTATAGCCTTAAGTGGTGATTTGGGCTAGTTATTTTACAACCTAGCTGAAATTATCTTTTAATATGAAGTGGTAGGCTTCTGTTGCTAGGTGCCTACCGAACCCCGCGTAGCTCACAATTAAGCTGCTACAGCAAATGCTTCATTATCGTTTGCATTTACAAAATTTGACCCGTTACAGCGGTGTCATGCTGAGCAAAAGTCATATCTTTATTGCGCACGTCGATCCTATTTCGCCCCCATTTCCAATAACTTAGGGTAATGGTGGAGGCGCCGGGTACCGCCCCCGGGTCCGTAACGTTTATTCCATAT
>JABJKT010000161.1 GCA_018660225.1 Kordiimonadaceae bacterium | reverse complement strand
CTCATCAATATCTGTTTGTTTTTGAACGCACCCGGCAACCGTATTTTCAAGACATAGTAATTTTGTAATAGCACAGTGACTATCGTCGGGCTTTATAGCCCCAACCACATCATCCAAATTAACGGCGCCAAACGGATCCGTTTTTAAAGGGTCCATTGCAATGCCGCCAAGCACGGAAGCGCCGTGGGCTTCATCGCGGTAAATATGATATTGATCCCCCACGAGCACCTCTTCCCCGCGCCCACAGTGCGCAAGCAACGACACAAGGTTGCTCATGGAACCAGTAGGAAGGAAAAGCGCCGCTTCTTTAGACAGCATCTCTGCCATCTTCTCTTCAAGCGCGTTGACGGTCGGGTCTTCACCGTAAACATCATCACCAAGCGGGCAATCCATAGCCGCTTGTTTCATCTCTTCACTTGGTTTTGTGACCGTATCACTTCGAAAATCAATAAAACCTGATCGCCCACTAGCGGACTTCATTTCTGCGTACTGGTTCATAAAATTATGGCCTCAGGGTAGGCAAGCGCCGCGACAATGTGAACACGGTTATTTTCACCACCATTTAAAGCGGTATGATAACCACGCGTATCGGTAAAATAAACCGATCCGTCCGCTGGCAGGTGTGTACAGTGATGATTAACGATAAACAGTGCGCCCGGGTTAGTATAAATCGGAATATGCAGCCGTGGTTCCGGATCGCGGTGCCAGCTATTGCAATTATAAACTTCTTTTAACAAAATACGCATGCGACCAATAGGGTAACGCTTGGTGAGTTCCTGATGCACATATTCAAAATAGGTACCTTTAAAATCGTCGACAAAATCGGTGAACTCGCTTTCATCAATGATGTCATCGCGGGCATATTCCTCAAGCGTATCATCAGTGCGGGTATAAAAGCGGCCCGATAGATCATTGTCGGTCACTACATCAATATTTGGACGTTTGGTCAGCGTTGTCGCTTGAAACCCTGATCCTAAATCGATAAAGCCTTTACCACCTTCAAGCTCATCGACAGCTTCACGTAGTTTTTCAATGTCAAATTTAAGCGGCATTTTTATAATATCTGCCGACGGTTTAAAATACGCAACCGACGTTGTATCAGGCACATTAGATATATATTTTTCCATTTCAATACGGTCTTGCTCGGGGGTATTTTCAAAGGCCATAATCGCTCTCAATCAAATTGTTTTAAAAAAGATATTAGAAATTAGCATAAATCCATATTCAAGCGATAAAAATTCACACATGATGAAAAAAAATTCATGAAATAATTTTTATCAATGGTAAAATCTTTTGTTGTTACGGTACGTAAAAGGCAAAACTCACTCACCGCCCTGCTGAACCTTTTCAATTATCTGACACCAAAATTTTGGATTCTTATACATCAAATAAAACCACTTGAGAGCACCACCCAAAAGCAGACCTTTGATCTGGCATGACGGAGCTTAGATGTTTCTAAAGATTCTCTAATTTCAGGTTTCTGGAAATACTCGCGGTACGGTTTGGGTATTATTACTCTGAAGTAATAATTCACCCCAATCTTAACGGCGTGGCCTTGATGGGATAAGATTTTTTTTAATAATGTCTCCTTCTAAATTATGAATTACTTATTTTTGCAATCAGATATCAATTATGTTAACAACGTAGGCGATCGGTCATTTCCATCTGAGAAATATCAGTTGTCGTACCTTACGAATGTCCTGATAAAACATAGGAGGATGTGCACAACTATTTTGGTGAATTATATTAATGTTATCTGATAAAAATAATAAAAGCGTCTGGCGAATTATCGTTCTTTGTAGTTTGATTTTCATTCTGACTACGGCGGTTCTATTCAATTTTATAACGTCCTATAAAAATAATACTACCAATTATCGGTCTATGAACGACCTGCATTTTTCCTCTGTATTCACTCCGCTCCAAGGGAAAATAGTCAATATTCCACTGCCTGAGAGGCAGGGTAAAGGTGGAGGCATGACATCATGGGGCAGTTATCTGGTTGTTATAACCCATGAAGGAAAAATCTATTTTGTTGATCAGGACTACACTGTAACTCAATCGGGTATAGAGGCACCATTTAACGGTTTTGACGACTATGTAGCGGCAGCAGCCAAACCGCCATTTGATAAGTTAGATCATAATTTTGCTAACTTCCGTTATAACGATATTTCATACTTTAAAAGCAATGAGCGCCAAGGATTTTTGGTATCCTATACAAAATATGACAAAGTCAACGCTTGTTACACCAACGCTATTTCACGTCTTTATGTTGATGACACGTCGGATGATATTATTAACTATGAAATATCTTCAAATCTCTGGACTGATATTTATCAAACTAGTCCCTGTCTTCCTTTGAAACAGGAATGGAGGGCGATTGAAGGTCATATGGCAGGCGGCAGGATCGCCTTTGATGGCGAAAAAACCGTTTACTTATCGAGCGGAGACTACTCTTGGGATGGAATGTATGGGCCACGCACTATTCCAGGAACTGACCCTGAAAAGGGTCCCGCCGTGGCGCAGGACCCTAACGCTGACTATGGGAAAGTCATCGCGATTGATGTGATTACAGGAGATGCACGTCAATTGTCTCGCGGACACAGAAACATGCAAGGCATTATTATCGACAGAAATGGGCGTGTCTGGACAGTTGAACATGGTGCTCGCGGCGGCGATGAGTTAAACTTGATCGTTGAAGGGAAAAATTATGGATGGCCTCTTGAGTCCTACGGTACGCTCTACTCGACAATGCCCTTGAAAAACATGAACTCCTATGGGTGGCACAAGGAGTTTCAACGCCCCAGTACCGCCTGGCTGCCCTCAATAGCGGTATCTGGCCTTACGAGGATCGAAGGGTTTCATGAAGCTTGGAATGGGGATTTATTAGCATCGACATTAGTAGGGCAAAAGCTGGTACGAATTCGTGTCGCAAATAACCATGTTATATTCTCAGAGAACATAGAGGTTGGGCAGACAGTACGTCATATTCACCAGCATAACGATGGTAAAATTGTTTTGTGGACAGATAACAAACAACTAATTTTCATTTCGCCTGCTGCTGGGGGGGCTGGATTGAAATATGTTAACTTCCGATTGGACACGCTGCAAGCCAGCGACGAAATTGCCAATAAAGTCCGTTCCACTATCTATTCTTGTATGGAATGTCATTCATTTAACTCAGAAGAAAATACGAAAGCACCCTCTCTTGCAAATATCTATCATTCGAAAATCGGATCTACGCAATTTAAAGGATATTCAGAAGCCCTTATTTCTGACCAACGGGTTTGGACTAGAGAGTTGATGGAGGAATACCTGACAGACCCTCAATCCATGCTCCCTGGTACAATTATGTCAAATCCGAATATCTCTGATGAAATAATACGTAAAGAGGTCATCGATATACTTATAGGTCTCGCCACTGATATAGAGATACCCCCTAATTATAGAGATTGATGACAGGGTGGAACTAGAGCAATATCTGCCTAGGGTACCATTTCATTATCGGAAGCGGCATTTTCTACTTTGAGGAGCGGTAGAAATCTGCTGAGGGCAGCTTGTCCCAGTCAACTTCTATGCCTAGACCAGGACCTTCAGGTGCAACGATTTTCCCTTGTTTTAACATGTTGGCGTTCTTCATTCCAAACTCAAAAGCGTCTTTGGGCGTTGGTGCTTCGAAGTACTCGGTGCGCTCATTCGCCAGCATCAAATGGAGGTTGGCGGCCTGTGCTAGTGAATGGCCCCAGCTTTGAATGTCAATGGTAAGACGCCTTCTTCAGCAATAATCATAAGCTCGAGCCCTTTCGAGTACCCGCCAACGACCGTGATGTCGAAACGACCAGCATCCCAAGAATTTTTCTCGATACCTTGATGGATGTATTCAGCGGAATAAATATTATAACCAGCGGGAATGATCAACATGGGTAAAGCGCTTTTAAGTTCAGAATACTTTTCCAAAAGTGTATCTTCAATAAGCGCCTCGAACGAGATGAACAAACGCTCATCTGCCATTTTGCCGAGTTTGAGTGCCCCATCAAGGTCATAGGTGCTCTCGAAATCGATCATGAACTTATAGGGCGTACTGGAAAACGTCTGCTTCTGGCCAAAAGCAGACATTGGGAGTTACTCATGTCGAAGCATTTTGATTGGGTTGACACGGGCACCACGAAGGGCTTGTAAGGCTACAATGAGTACAGCGAAGAACAAAACCAGCAAACCGGTGCCGATAAAATACAGCGGGTTGAGGTCAATTCTGTAAGCAAACCCTGACAGCCAGTCATTCATAAAATAAGCCACCAGCGGCCAAGAAATGAAATTAGCAATGACGACCGGTTTTGAGAATTGTAACGATAATAATCTGACAATATCGAGTACGCTGGCACCCAAGACTTTACGGATGCCAATTTCCCGTGATCTACGCTCAACGGCGAGAGCGGAGAGCCCAAATAACCCTATAAGGGAAACAAAAACGGCAAAAATTGAAAAGTACGCAAAAAACTCGCCACGTCTGGCATCTGTCTCATAAAGGCGGCTAAAACTCTCATCTAGAAAAGAGCGCCGAATGGGACGGTCTGGCGCCAAACTTTGCCATATTTCGTCGATCGCAAGAAGGGTGCCCGCTCGGTCTTCTCCGCTCAGTTCGACATTTAAGAAATTCAATTCATCTTCCTGAACGAGGAAAAGCATCGGGCTGATTGGGTCACGCACTGAACGCATGTTCATATCTTGAACCACACCAACAATGGTAATTAAAGCATAGCCTTCGTCAGTAAAGTTTTTAAATTGAAAGGAATTTCCTATTGCGTCTTGCGCATCGGCGTATCCTAGTTGGGCAATGGCCGTCTCATTTATAATGCCAGATCTGGTGCTGTTCAGTGCTCCTTCTTCGGCGGCGGGCAAATCAGCCATGAAATCGGTGGAAAATAATCTTCCGGCTAACAGTTTTGCATCAAAAAAACTCAGTGTATCAAAATGCCCAGGAAGGGCCTCAAGAGAATAGTTTTCATCGCCTTGTTGGCCCGGCAAAATCACCTGTGAGTTCCAGTAGTTTGGCAACGGTAAAAGTCGACCGGACAACGATGTGGCTGTAACGCCAGGCAAATTGTTCAGCCGTGCTCGCAAAGGCCCCTCCAAAAACGATTGGTTGGCGAAATCTATGATGGCAAGCTTGTTTTGCGAGATGACACTATTGCCGGCACTCTTAGCAAAATTGATCTGGCTATAAACAACAACTGTGGCAATAATCAAAGCGATGGATATGGTAAATTGCAATGTGACAAGCACAACCTGCAATCTGGATGATTTTACCTGACCGGGTTTTGTGCTGCCTAAAACAGTTCCGGGTCGAAATGAAGATAACTGAAAAGCGGGATGTGCACCGGAACCGAGCGCAACAACCGCGACAAGGCCAAGCAGACCCAATTGCACCATCGGGTCGGCATAAGCGCTTAACCATGTAAGGCGCTCTAGATCATAATCAACGCCTTCTTCGGCGTCGCTGCGAACCAGCCAATATTGGTCGCAGGCAGATGTTTCATGACTTGTGGGGGTAAAGACATAGACGACCACATGATCATTATAAGCCAGCATCCACGTTAATGGCCCGACACCGAAATCTGAGGCGCCGTGATCATATCCATTTATGTTACCAAGCAGCGGGGCAAGTGGCTTGCCATCTTCACTGCCTGTTTTATATTTTTCAAAAAGCGCGTACCGGCTGTAACTATATTGTTCCTGACCCTCTTCCTGGGCGTCGAACTGTTTATAAACTTCATAATTTTTAATACCGCAGGCTTCCATGCGCGATAACATTGGTTTTTGCAGTTGGTCGTATTTTTCGCCGTCATATTTTAAAGTATGACTTAAAGCATATTCGGGGTGTGAGGGGGCACAGTGATAACATTCCTGATAATTTTCAAGCGTGATTTTCCAGTTAGCAGCAATAGGATAGTTTTTATGAGCGGCCACTTTCATGTTTTTAAAATCAAATATTTCAAGTGCCGGGGCCAAATCCCGTTTGGCGCTTTTAAGCGATGTTGGGTTATCGCTAAAATTTACGAAGATCATATCTTCAATAAAATCAATGGCGCATTCGTGAAGATTAATCTCACTTTTATCAAAGCTTTCCGGCATGCCGCGAGCGGCAAACAGACTGCCATCAAGATCATAGCTCCACGCATGATAAGGGCAAAGGAAGCGTTTAGCATTGCCGCTATTTTCTTTACAAATATGTGAGCCGCGGTGAAGGCAGACGTTATAATATGCTGCGATGCTTCCATCATTGGTACGAACGATAATGGCGCTTTCATCCAGCAAATTAAAAAGGAAGTAATCGCCCGTTTCAGGGATCTGAGAGACATGCCCTGCAAAAACCCAATTGTTATAAATGATTGCTTCTTTTTCGCGCTCAAAAACATCTGGGTCTTTATAATACTTACGGGGAAGCGACCAGCCGGCTTTGCTGCCGTCTGCCCTCATTTTATCAAAATTAATTTTACCCATAGATTTAAAGTGCCTCTCTTTTCATGGAACGTCTTAAAATAATGTAGGCCGCTGTCGCGCCTATCACGCAGATGGCAGACACGATAAAGAATAAATATCTGTAACCTTGTTCATCTGGATAGGCATCAAAAATAACACCACCAATATAGGGCATAAATATATCCGGCATAAAGCCGATAACCGATACAATTCCGGCTGCTGTCCCTGTTATCTTAAGCGGAATGCCGCCTTCTTCAAAAAGGGCAAAATAAATGCCGCGTAAAGCATAAAGCCCAAATGCAGTGACGGCCATCGTTAACAGCATCACCGTTAAATAATTCGGGCCGTACGGCATAATACCGAGGATAAAGAATGAAACCACCATAAGTGCCAGAAGGGAAAATACAGAGCGTGAGATGCCGATTTTATCGCCTAGAAATCCAGCAATAAGCGGGGCGATAGGATTTATCCAGGTTTTGGCAGTACCAATTACCACACCCATAGCAATTCCCATTGCAAAGGCATCGGTGGCGAATTTTGCAAAATAAAAACCACCCCAATAACAGGTATAAGAGGCCAGAATGACGATGGCTATGAGCCAGACTTCTGGTATCTTTATTACTTCAATAATATCATGAAGGTTCACTTTGTTTTTTTCTTGGTCGGTATAATTCACAGCTCTTTTCTCGAGCGCAAACCAGACTATGACCGCAAATAGGATACATGTAGCGGCCAACAGATTAACGACTTGTGTGAATGCAAAAACATCACTGCCCAGCCAGATAAAAACAGCGCCCACTATGGTGCCCGTCAAAACATCCCCTGCGCCTCTACCGCTTTCAAGGATGCCAAACGCCCGTCCTTGTTCATCACTCGGGGCCCATTCACGTGTTGCTTTAATCATTGCGCTCCAAAATACTAATGAAATACAAGCGCCCCAAAGTCCGTAAATAACCAGGCAAATAAAATAAGAAGGTAAAGCAGCAAAATAAAACCCTGCACCACCGCAAATCAAAAGAGCGACCGACATTAATCTGCGCGGGGAAAACTTATCCGCCAGCCACCCTCCTGGAAAATAGGCCAGCATCG
>JABJKT010000160.1 GCA_018660225.1 Kordiimonadaceae bacterium | reverse complement strand
GCGGACTTATTGTTTTTGCTCGCCCTTAGGACTTCGAGAATATTTGCCGTGACATCTTCATTAAGATCAGTCGAATTCTGTTCTGCCTCTTCAAGTTCCTGCAGACTTATCTTATTATGTTCTGCTTCTTCAGCCAGCAGGGTTACTTCGGCCTTTATTTTTTCAGCTTCTTTTCTCGCATTATCGAGTTCACGTCGGAGTAGTGGTGATAAACCAAAACGGTGACTGATATATTCACGGTGGTTATTTGATCCATATTTAATTAGATAAAGAAGTTGCTCTTCTTCAATCAGAGCGTCTTCGAGTAGTTTTGCTGAAACTTCGATCACATCTTCACTTATAAGCTTAATGAGAGGTGCGGGTGGATGGATGGTCGTGAGCAGAATATTTCGTAGCTCTATGCGAATGCCGATATCCACGTCACTAATAAGCTCATTGATGATTTCAATAAGCATTCTGACCTGATTGTCAGATTCCATTGGTCTTTCTTGCAGGAATAAATCGCATATATGAGAAAACAGCAGGGTACGGCTTTCAACAGAATTATCTTCTGCCAGCGCTAATAGATTTCTGATTCTGTCATCAAATTGTGCTTTTTTGTGCACCATTTGCCCAATGCCCTTACGAAATATAATTTATTATTTCATTTAAATTGGCTAAGTGAACGGATTTAAAAGGGGCAAAACATCTGTCCCAATTAATGTCAATTTACGTAAAGCCTTCTCCAAAAATTAATATAACCTTTAATGCTGCTCATATCCAGTGAAAGCTATGGTTAATAGAATAAAAAATTTATTTTCAGGTGACGGGGGTTTTTTCTAATAATATTATGTATTTGGCTATAAAAATAATATATTATTTCGTAGTTGATAATTTTTCTTGGCATAAATTACAAAATAACATTTTTTATTAAACCTGCGGACCCGTCTAATGAACCAAATAAAGCTTGATGACATCGACCTTACTATTCTTCAAGTATTACAGGAAGAAGGCCGAATTACTAATGTGGATTTGGCTAAACGGGCAGGCATTACCGCCCCGCCTTGCCTGCGGCGTGTCAGAGCACTTGAAGATGCGGGATTTATCAACGGCTATCATGCAGACCTCAATGCGAGCGCCCTTGGTTATGATCTGGTGGTTTTTGCCATGGTGGGACTCCATAGTCAGGCCGAAACGGATCTACAGGCATTTGAGGAAATGGTTGGTGGCTGGCCCATGGTACGGGAGGCTTATATGCTAAACGGCGAGATAGACTTTATCTTAAAAATAGTCGCCCGTGATTTAAATCATTTTCAGACGTTTCTCACCACTCATCTAACACCAGCGCCAAATGTTGAGAGTGTTAAAACATCCCTTAGTATCAGGTGTGGTAAAGACCGCGCAGGGGTCCCCTTTACGCCCGATGCGGTTTATGTTGAATAAAAAGCCGCTTATTATTTGAATGCTTTATCTGTTAGATAAATTCGATTTTGACGATTTCATAATAAGTATCGCCGCCCGGTGTCTTTACTTCCACTTCATCGCCTATATTTCTACCTATAAGCGCGCGCCCTATGGGGGAACTGAATGAAATTTTACCTGCCGTAACGTCTACTTCATCAACACCAACAATTTGGTAAGTGTTTTCCTTATCATCCTCATCGGCAATAGTGACCGTTGATGCAAAGAGCACTTTTGTACCTGAAAGTTCTTTAGGATCGATAATTTCAGAACGACTGAGGCTATCTACAATCATTTTAATGCGGCCTTCAATCATGCCTTGTTGCTCTTTTGCAGCATGATATTCGGCGTTCTCAGAAAGATCCCCGTGCGCCCGCGCTTCTTCGATCGCTTTAATAACAGCGGGTCTTTCAGTGTGTTTCAAGACTTTAAGTTCTGCCTCAAGGTTTGTGTGACCTCCGGCTGTCATTGGAACTTTTTCTACCATTTTTCATATTCTCTATTTTTAACATAACAAAAAAATATTGGCACATTTGCATGAATGTTACAAATGTAGATTTAAATTATACAATATTTCCGTTTAAATATTTAATCAACTAAACATAAGATTGAAGGGGTTTAACTTCAAGCGTGGAAGATTTCAAGACTTTTATTGCCTCCATGGCAGAAATAGCGCCTCTTGAGGTCGTATAATAAGGTATATTACTCACAAGTGCCGTTCTTCTGAGCTCATAACTGTCTTTAATAGACTGGGCCCCTTCGGTGGTATTAAAGATAAGGTCTATTTCATCATTTTTAATCGCGTCAACAATATGCGGGCGCCCTTCAAGCACTTTATTAATCCTGATCACTTCAATGCCCTGATCTATAAGATAGCTTGCCGTGCCGCCTGTGGCCAAGACGGTATATCCCATTTCTATCAGTTCTTTTGCCGGTTCGACCATTTTAACTTTGTCTTTGTTTTTAACAGAAATAAAGACATTGCCTTTAAGCGGTAAATGGGTGCCTGCAGCGATCTGTGATTTTAAGAAAGCTTTAGCGAATGTGTCATCAAGGCCGATGACTTCACCGGTAGAGCGCATTTCAGGGCCAAGCAAAACATCAACACCCGGGAAGCGGTTAAAAGGAAGCACGGCTTCTTTAACGGCAAAATGCGATGTCTTGTAACTTGGGATATCAAAATCTTTAAGTTTTTCACCGACCATTAACCGCGCTGCAATTTTGGCAACCGGGGCGCCAATAGCTTTAGCGACAAATGGAACCGTGCGGCTGGCACGGGGGTTAACCTCGATCAGATAAACAATATCATCTTTTACGGCATATTGAACGTTCATAAGTCCCTTAACGTTAAGAGCAAGGGCAAGCTTCTTAGTTTGCTGTTCCAGATCATCAATAACACTGTCTTTAAGGGAATAAGGCGGTAGCGAACAGGCGCTGTCACCTGAATGAACGCCAGCTTCTTCGATATGTTGCATAATGGCTGCTACATGAACCTCTTCGCCGTCGCAAAGTGCATCCACGTCAATCTCTGTCGCTCCGCCAAGATAGCGGTCAATAAGAACCGGGCTATCCCATGAAACGCTGACCGCTTCTTTCATATAACGTTCAAGTGAAACCGTATCATAAACAATTTCCATAGCCCGTCCGCCAAGCACATAGGATGGACGAATAAGGATCGGGTAGCCAATTTCTTCCGCTATTATTACGGCTTGCTCTGTGGTGGTCGCCAGACCATTGTCTGGCTGTTTAAGGTCAAGGCTATCGACTAGGTCCTTAAAACGTTCGCGGTCTTCCGCCAGATCAATAGAATCTGGTGATGTGCCAAGAATAGGAATGTCAACGGCCTCAAGTGCGTGGGAAAGCTTAAGAGGGGTTTGGCCACCAAACTGAACAATAACGCCGACCACTTCACCATTTTGTTGTTCTTTCTGGATCAGATCGATGACATTCTCTGCCGTTAACGGCTCAAAATAAAGTCTGTCAGATGTGTCATAGTCCGTTGAAACGGTTTCCGGGTTACAGTTGACCATGATGGTTTCATAGTTCTGTTCACTTAAGGCGAAAGCCGCATGACAGCAGCAATAATCAAATTCGATGCCTTGACCGATCCGGTTTGGGCCACCACCAAGTATAATAACTTTTTTGGCATCCGTCGGTTCTGCTTCACATTCAGCCTCACCGGCCGCATCCCGTTCATAGGTGGAATATAAATATGGTGTCTGTGACTGGAATTCTGCCGCGCATGTATCAATACGTTTGAATGTAGGGCGAATGTCAAGTGCGAGGCGTTTAGCAAGGACCTCTTTTTCATCCAGGCTTGCGAGTTCAGCAAGCCGGCTATCAGCAAAACCAAGTGACTTAAGACTTAACAGACCAATTTTATCTTCTGGCAAACCATTTTTGCGTATGTCCTGTTCTGCATCAATGATTAGTTTCACCTGATCAATGAACCATGGGTCATATTTTGCTATTGCATGAATTTCAGCGGTTGGAATGCCAAGCCTTAAGGCCTGTGCAAGGACAAGAATTCTATCTGCTGTCGGGATGGCAAGTGCGGCTCTTACCGCATTAATATCACCACCTTCGGGATCATATCCCGGGATGTCAATTTCATTAAGTCCCGTAAGGTCCGTTTCCATGGACCGAAGTGCTTTTTGCAGACTTTCCGGAAAACTGCGGCCAATGGACATGGCTTCACCAACCGATTTCATGGCCGTGGTCAAGGTCGGTGCAGAATCAGGGAATTTTTCAAACGTAAAGCGCGGAATTTTTGTAACCACATAATCAATGGTTGGCTCAAATGATGTTGGTGTGACACCGGTAATTTCATTTTGAAGCTCATCAAGCGTGTAGCCAATTGCAAGTTTTGCCGCCACTTTGGCAATAGGAAACCCAGTGGCTTTTGATGCGAGTGCTGATGAACGGCTGACGCGCGGGTTCATTTCAATAATGATCAGTTCGCCATTTTCCGGGTTAACGGCAAACTGAACATTTGATCCGCCTGTTTCAACGCCAATTTCCCGAAGGACGGCGATCGATGCATTACGCATGATCTGATATTCTTTATCCGTAAGCGTCAGTGCTGGCGCTACTGTGATGCTGTCCCCTGTATGTATCCCCATGGGGTCAAAATTTTCAATGGAACAGATGATGATACAGTTATCGGCCGTATCACGCACCACTTCCATTTCATATTCTTTCCAACCGAGGACAGATTGTTCAACAAGAACTTCGTTGGTAGGTGAGGCATCAATTCCGCCAGCGACGATCTGAAGATATTCTTCCTTGTTATAAGCAATACCACCACCAGTGCCGCCCATAGTGAAGCTTGGCCTGATTATGATAGGAAGCTTAATATATTCCATTGCCTCAAGCGCATCATCCAGTGAATTGACGACCTTGCTGCGCGGTGTGTTAATGTTCAGGCGAACCATGGCATCTTTAAAAAGCTGTCTGTCCTCCGCCATATTGATGGCATCTACTTTTGCACCAATAAGCTCAACATTATATTTATCCAGTATGCCTAATTTATCAAGTTCAAGTGCCGTATTAAGACCTGTTTGTCCACCCATGGTCGGCAAAATGGCATCAGGCCTTTCTTTGATAATAATTTTTTCGACCATTTCTGCCGTAATCGGTTCCACATAAGTGGCATCGGCAAGATCAGGGTCGGTCATGATGGTTGCCGGATTACTATTAACCAGAATGACACGGTAGCCTTCTTCGCGAAGCGCTTTGCAGGCTTGAGTGCCTGAATAATCAAATTCGCAGGCTTGACCAATAATAATTGGGCCAGCGCCAATAATGAGGATCGAATTTATATCTGTACGTTTAGGCATGGTTGAGTATCATTTCCATAAAGCGGTCAAAAAGATAGTGGCTGTCTTGTGGTCCGGGGCTGGCTTCGGGGTGGTGCTGGACCGAAAAGACAGGTTTGTTTTTAATTTCAATACCACAGCAAGTCTGATCAAATAGTGATATGTGGCTAAGGCGTACATCTTCAGGAAGCGTTTCCTTATCAACCATAAAGCCATGGTTCATTGATGTGATCTCTACTTTATTAGTATTATAATCCATCACCGGATGATTAGCGCCGCGGTGGCCCTGATGCATTTTTAAGGTTTTCGCACCAACGGCAAGGGCTAACATCTGATGGCCTAGGCAAATTCCAAAAAGCGGAATATTTGTTTTCAGGAGTTCCTGAATAACAGGGATAGCATATTTGCCCGTTGCCGCCGGATCGCCCGGCCCGTTTGATAAGAAAATACCGTCAGGATTGTGAGACAGGATTTCTTCTGCACTGGCATCTGCGGGAACAACTGTTACTTTAGCACCTGTAGTGCTTAAACATCTGAGAATATTTCTCTTAATACCGTAATCGACAGCGACCACATGGGCCTTTGGTTTATCTAGTTCCCCGTAGCCTTCGCCAAGTGACCAGCGTGTCGCATTCCAAGTGTAATTTTCCTTACAGCTAACCTCTATTGCAAGGTCCATACCTTCAAGGCCTGGCCATTCATTTGCTTGCGCGGTAAGGGCTGGAATATCAAAATCGCCTTCCGGGTTAAAACAAATGACGCCGTTTGGTGCGCCATTAGCTCTGATATAGCGAGTAAGTTTTCTGGTATCAATGCCGGATATGCCGGTTAAGTTTTGTTTGATGCACCAGTCATTTAAATGTTCGGTCGATCTGAAATTTGAAGGATCTGTAATATCCTGACGAACGATCAGTCCACGAACGGCGGACATTTCGGTTTCTTGGTCTTCGTCGTTGGTGCCGACATTGCCGATATGGGGGAAAGTGAAATTAATGATCTGTCCAGCATATGACGGGTCGGTCAATATTTCCTGATAACCGGTCATAGACGTATTGAAGCAAACTTCGCCAACTGTCGTGCTAACCTTACCAAGGCCATATCCCCAAAAAACTGAACCATCTTCAAGCACCAAAACGGCTGTTATTTTATCGTGTGGGGGCTTAAGGTCGTTGTGTTTTTCAGTCATAGGTTAAAGACTTTATATAATAAGATTGCTGCCGTAGGGTCACTTTAACATATTTCATATATGTAATATGAAACAAGGGTTAAATTCTCGGGACAATAATAAATACAGATTGCCGCGTCAAGTAAATCATTGATAAAAATTATCGTTTAAAATCAGTATGTTACAAGATAATTTGCTGTTGCATTATTATATGTTTTGGGGTAGAGTCTCTCTTTCCTGTAAGAAAAAGCCGACGGACCTTGAGATGTCATTAGTCGGCATTTTTGTAAAATAAGGATATAAAACAATATGTTGCGCGAAAAATTTAACACTGCGATGAAAGAGGCGATGAGGTCAAAAGACCGGCGCCGCCTCAGTACTATCCGTTTAATCATGGCAGCGGTAAAAGATAGGGACATTTCAGTTCGTACCGAATCAGATAGTAAAGTTGGTGATTCTGAGATTATTGACATTCTGTCCAGAATGGTAAAACAGAGATTCGATAGCATTAAAGCTTATGAAGATGCCGGCCGCCAAGAGCTTGCCCAGCAGGAAAGTGATGAAATAGATATCATCAGAGAATTTCTTCCGCGGCAACTGGACATGAGTGAAATTGAAGCAGCCGTTAAGCAGGCTATTGATCAAACCTCCGCCTCGGGGCTTAAAGACATCGGTAAGATTATGGCATCCTTAAAGGGTGAATATTCTGGTCAGATGGATTTTTCCAAGGCCAGTGCCATGGCCAAAGATATTCTTTCTTAAAGAACTACTCATTTGGGCATAAAGACTATTGTCATAGGCTAAATTCTATTTTAAAACTGATCACTATCATTTTACAAAACTAAAGTACCAATAATGGGATTTACGCCGGATTTTCTTGATGAAATAAGAAATCGACTGCCAACCAGTGAAATTGTTGGCCGTAAAGTTCGCCTCATCCGAAAGGGCCGCGAATTTTCCGGACTTTGCCCGTTTCATAATGAAAAAACACCGTCCTTCACCGTTAATGATGATAAGGCATTTTATCATTGTTTTGGCTGTGGTGCGCACGGTGATATTATAAAATTTGTTCTGGAAACCGAAGGGCTTTCCTTTCCTGAAACCGTAGAAAGGCTGGCGGAGCAGGCCGGTCTTCAAATACCGGAATATACCCCCGAAGATAAGCAGCGCTCAAAGGTAAGAAAAACTCTTTATGATGTAATGGAGGCGGCCGCACATTGGTTTGAAAGCCAGCTCGTAGCGCAAGTGGGAACGCAGGGCCGCTCTTATATTCAAAGAAGAGGGCTGACAAAAGATACCGTAAAGACGTTCAGGTTAGGTTTTGCCCCGAGGGACAGGTCGGCTTTAAAACAAGCCATGCTGGCGCGTTCAGAGATTACCGAAGAGATGTTGATAGAATCAGGCATGCTTATAAAACCTGATGACGGCGGGGAAAGCTATGACCGTTTTCGCGAACGGATCATGTTTCCGATTACTGATAGGCAGGGCCGAGTCGTTGCTTTTGGTGGCCGGGCTCTCTCTGCAAATGCAAAGGCTAAATATTTAAACTCACCCGAAACACCGCTTTTTCATAAAGGACGGTTGCTATATAATTTAAGCGGTGCCAGAAAGCAGGCTTTTGAAAAAGGACGTCTGCTGGTCGCTGAAGGTTATATGGATGTAATCGCTCTTGCCCAGGCAGGTTTTCCAGAAGCCGTTGCGCCGCTTGGAACAGCTGTTACAGAAGATCAAATCCGTGAAATGTGGCGCCTCGCACCGGAACCGATGATGTGCTTTGATGGTGATAAGGCGGGGCAGCGTGCGGCAATCCGTGTTGTGGAGCGGAGCTTAAATTTATTAAAGCCCGGCCATTCACTACGGTTTGTTTATTTGCCTGAAGGCGAAGACCCGGATAGTTTCGTCAACGGTCAGGGCAGCCAGGCTTTTGAAAGGCTGATAAGTGAAGGCCAGCCGCTTGCGCATGTCCTATGGGCAGAAATGATCGGCGGTGTTGCTTTTGATACGCCGGAACAAAGGGCGGGCCTTGAGCAAAAAATAAGCATGATACTCACCGAAATTAAAGATGAAAAAATCCGTGGTTATTATGAAAGCGATTTTCAAAAGCGTCTAAAAAAACTGTTTGGCAGTGAATTTGTCCCTGAAATAAATCTCCATGAACAGGTCGTTTCTCGGCAAAAAAAAGAGAATCACCAACAAAGTCGCAGTAATAGGTCATACGAAAACAAAGGTTATGGCAATAAGCGGGTCGAAAAAAGCATAGGGAATCCCCAGAAAACGGCGATTCTACAAACGTCTAAAATATCAGCTTTAGACCGTAAAAGGTTAATAATCCTGTCGGTTTTAGAGCATCCATGGCTGCTTGAACGCCATGAAGAGCAGTTTGCTATTTTCGATTTCGAATCGGAAGAGCTTGACAAGGTCCGTAATGAAATAATACGTATAGCAAGTCGCGACCCGAACCTTGAAAGAGAAAGCTTGAGACGCCAGCTGTTAGAAAATGGACTGGGCCAAGCTATTGAAATCATATCCAAGCAAGGCGTGTTGACAGCCCAAGAGTTTATTGGGCTTAAATCTTCTAAGGAAGAAACGGAGGAAACATGGTTGCATGCACTGCAGCTTTTCCAGATGGAAAAGCTTGAGCAGGACATTGCAATATTGGGTTCCAAAGAGATGAATGAAGAAGATTATGCACGCTTGCAAGCTTTGATTGAGGAGCAATCCCAATTAAAAGAACAACAATCTGCAAGCTTAAGAAATTTGAGTGTGCCGGATGGAAATGAAAATTCCTAAGGCTCATTAATGTATGTTTTAATGAATTATTCGAGGTTTATAAATGGCAGAAAAAGCCACTAAGTCTAAGAAAAACGCCGATACATCAGATGCTCCGATTGTAAGTAGCCAAGACGCCGTTAAAAAAATGGTCGCCGAAGCGAAAAAGCGCGGCTACATAACTTATGACGCGCTCAATGAGGCCCTTCCTCAGGACGAAATGTCTTCAGAACAAATTGAAGACGTTATGACGATGTTATCTGAGATGGGCATTAATGTTATTGAAAATGCCGACGCAGAAGCCGAAGAGGCCGCTACTGAAAAAGCACCTGCTGGAAAAGCAAAAGAGTCTAAAATTGCTAAACCGGAAGCGAAAGCACCGGCTGACCGCACTGATGACCCGGTAAGAATGTATCTTCGTGAAATGGGAAGTGTTGAACTACTTTCCCGTGAAGGTGAAATTGCAATAGCGAAGCGTATTGAAGCAGGCCGGGAAACAATGATTTCCGGACTATGTGATAGCCCGCTTACCTTTAATGCTTTGGCCGCTTGGGGCGAAATGCTTGAAGAAGAAGAAATTCTGCTCCGTGACGTGATCGATCTTGATGCTATGTACGGTAATGATCCGACACAAGAAAAAGACGCGACACCGGATGCTGTAGCACCGGATGCTACAGCAGAAGAAGAAACCACCGGCGAAATTGCTGATCAGGATGATAAGGAAAGCCCTGAAAATAGTGGCGAAAATGAAGATGGCAGCAATATAGATGAGGGTCTTGAAGAAAGCGAAGAAGAAGACGATGATGATGACGAAGGTGTCAACATGTCGCTTGCAACGATGGAAGAGGCTCTTCATCCACGGGTTATGGAAATATTCGCTAACATACGTAAAACCCACAAGAAATTTGCTAAATTACAGATCTTAAGACACGATTCAAATATCGGCAATACAGCGCTTTCAACGGCTCAGGAAAGACGTTACCGTAAATTATCTGATGAACTTATAACGCTTGTGAATAATCTCAGACTTAACAATAACCGTATTGAAGTGCTTCTCGAGCAGCTTTATCATTCAAGTAAGCGCCTGATGGGGCTTGAGGGTAAAATGCTGCGTCTTGCTGAAAGATATAAAGTCAGCCGTAAAGCATATCTTGATAATTATTGGGAACGTGAATTAGAGCCGAATTGGCTCAAAACCATGGGCACTGATAAAGGTAAAGGCTGGAGCAACTTTGCCACGTCTGAAGCAGAAATTATCGGCAATATGCGCGAGCAGGTTTCCGAAATTGCCAAAGATGTCGGGCTTAACGTTTCCGAATTTCGCGTTATCGTTAATAAAGTTCAAAAAGGCGAAAAAGAAGCGCGTATCGCCAAAAAGGAAATGGTTGAAGCAAATCTACGCCTTGTGATTTCAATCGCCAAAAAATATACCAACCGGGGCCTTCAGTTTCTTGATCTTATTCAGGAAGGAAATATCGGCCTTATGAAAGCGGTGGATAAATTTGAATATCGTCGCGGTTATAAATTCTCCACATACGCCACATGGTGGATCAGACAGGCAATTACCCGCTCAATAGCTGATCAGGCACGGACAATCCGTATTCCTGTCCATATGATTGAAACCATCAATAAACTAGTGCGGACCAGCCGTCAGATGATGCATGAAATCGGCCGTGAAGCAACGCCGGAAGAACTAGCTGCGCGTCTTTCAATGCCACTTGAAAAAGTGCGTAAGGTAATGAAGATCGCCAAGGAACCTATTTCCCTTGAGACACCAATAGGTGACGAGGAAGACAGCCATTTAGGTGATTTCATTGAAGACAAGAATGCCATACTGCCCGTTGATAGCGCGATCCAGACCAATCTTCGCGATACAACAACCCGGGTGCTCGCGTCACTTACCCCGCGTGAAGAAAGGGTTCTTCGCATGCGTTTCGGTATAGGAATGAATACCGATCACACGCTTGAAGAAGTAGGTCAGCAATTTTCTGTAACACGGGAACGGATCAGACAGATCGAAGCAAAAGCGCTCCGTAAACTCAAGCATCCGAGCCGTTCAAGAAAACTACGGAGCTTCCTCGATAAATAAAACAAAAAAATGCGCAAATGCGCATTTCCCCTCTTTGCATTCAATTTATTATCTGCTACTTAAGCAGACTTGTTTCTCGGGGGGCCTGTAGCTCAGTTGGTTAGAGCAAACCGCTCATAACGGTTCGGTCGTAGGTTCGAGTCCTACCAGGCCCACCACTCCCTCCCTAGTTTTGTCACCCATTCTAGACCACTGTGTAACAACCGCAGAACTCTGCGGTAGTGTGGCTATTTGCTGGCTAATAGATTGGTGTAGAGACTGACTAATTAAATAAATATCGCTGAATATGGCCAAAATCTCTAAGGCCGATATTGTGTCACCAATCTATTTGATGATTACATTGAGGTTAGGTGGATTAGCTTTAGTATCCGAGGCGAGACTTCTGTTCTGACCAAGAGTGTGGAAGTGATCCAAGACGTTTCAGTTTCTCTGAGGTGAGATCCGCCGGTTGCTTACCTTCAAAAATTGATGTGACTATCTCCGGCGCAAGAAATGCGAACTGAATAAAGCGACTGACATCACCATCATCCATATTCTCGTTGGCTGCAATTTCCGCTATATTTTTTACCTGACCATCTTTCAGGTTTTGAAGCCATCTATGTGATCTCGCGACTAAGGCCATCAGCTTCGGATCTTTGTTGGTTTTATTCTCTCCCGGAAGTATGATTTTCTTCTCAACACCTCTTTGTTTAATAGTGTGGGGTGACGTTACGGTGCCATGGGCTTTATTGGCCTTCACTTCATCTACAAAGTCTCCCATCGACTGAACCAGTTTGTTATATTCTTCTTGAGTGAAGTCTGGACGAGGATTTGGCTTTGCACTTATTGATGGGAAGTGTGGAATGTCTTTAATTAATCCATTATTATAAGCAAAAGTAAGTATGCCATTGAGACGCCGCGCTTCTTGTTTAAGAGTGCTTGCGCTTGGCTTCGGAGTATCAGATTGTCGTTTTGCGAAGAATTCATTAATTAAGAAGTTGTCGACCTTCCTAATGTCGCGATCGTTAAAGAATTTTAATATGTGTTTTTTAGACGATCTAATATCGTCAAATGTATAAACTTTATCTTTGCCTTCAACTAACCTTAATGAAACCCAATCATTAAAGACTTTAGAGAAGGGTAGTTTCATTAATACTTCGCCACGTTGAAATTTCCCTTCAAGATCGTAGTACATTTCTTTTGCTATTTTGTAGGCTTTATCTTTATCAGCTGTCTTAGTGCTTTTAACAATACCGCCAATTTGATTAGGGATTTTGAACCGTGCTGAAAACCTTGGGGTCTTATGATCGTTTCGTTTGTAAATAACGATCCGACCATCCATATAACTGTGATAATCACTATAATGTTTATGATCTGTCATAGAAGAACTATAACGGGAAGGTGGATCATTAAAAGTAAATGGCAAGTAAACGGCAAAAAAATAGGACTGAAAAAAACAGTCCTTAATCTAACATATTGATTATATTTGTTTTGAATGGTGCGCCAGGAGGGATTCGAACCCCCGACCCCTTGATTCGTAGTCAAGTACTCTATCCAGCTGAGCCACTGGCGCATCATATTCAAATTGCGTGTGGCAAACTACTCATAACCGCGCTTTAATGCAAGTGCCATTTAATATAAAAGTTCGTTTTTTCTTTGAAGGGGGGCGTATAGGTGCTTGTCCTTAAATTAGTACTGATTTAAAGTGTTAATGAAATGATCGTAAAATAGAGTAGACGGATTAGTGAAATGATGAGAAAGTCCTTATTTAATAATGTGTTAAATGGTGGTGCCATTGCGGCATCTATCGTTTTTCTTGTCTCTTGTTCGCCGACCGGTTCAGATGAATGGCCAAAAATGGAGGCCGATGCTCTTTGGCAACAGCTTGAAAGTGATCAAAATCAGAAGGCCGTGGCGCAGAATAATGCCCCAGCAATTAGTAAGGACGCGAATCTTTCCCGGCCGCCTTTTGAAAACACAGCTATTTCACTGCTCGATATTAAAGTTACATTAGACGAAATCGAACGGGATTTACCGTTTCACGAAGAAAGCATCGAAAGGGCGCTTAGTAATTTTGAAAACGCCGAAGAAGCCGAAAAAGCGCAATATTGGCGCGGTGTGGAAATTGAAAAATCACGTCTTAATGATATCACAGGGCAGCTTCGAAATATTGAATATCAAATAGCCGATAATTCACAGGCGTCAACCGAACGTCAGCTCGCCAGTATGCTTCTAGGCAGAGCCGAACAAATTATACCAGCGACCCCTAACGAGGTGACCCTTGCTGCTTTCCAGCAGGCCGAAAGCGCAGCACTGGCCCCGGCTAATGATAACGGGTTTCAGTTTGATAATCAGATGGTCGTCAGTGCCAATCGGCTAGCATCCGAAGCAGGGTTAGAAATGTTGAAGAAGGGCGGTAGCGCCGTTGATGCGGCCATTGCCGTTGAAACGGTTCTTAGTCTGGTTGAGCCGCAATCATCCGGCATTGGCGGCGGCGGGTTTATGCTTCATTTTGATCCTAACAGAGCCGCCGAGGACCAGCTTAATTTTTATGACGGTCGCGAAACAGCACCCATGGCCGCCGGGCCGGATCTTTTTAAAGAAGTGACCGACCGGGAAGGCTATATAAAACTGGAAGCGGTGTTTGGTGGTCGTTCAGTGGGTACGCCCGGTGTGCTCGCGATGCTTAAAATGGCTCATGATGCGCACGGCGTTCTTCCTTGGGCAGAAGTGTTTGAGCCAGCAATACGTATTGCTGAACAAGGCTTTATCGTTTCCCCGCGGCTTGAAGAATATATCACCAAAGATACGCTCCTCATGAAAATACCGGCCTCGCGCGATCATTTTTATGATGAAAATGGTGATCCATGGAAAGCGGGGCATCTTTTAAAGAATCCCAAGCATGCGGCTGTGCTCAGGCGTATCGCAAATGAAGGCATCGACGCTTTTTATAAAGGTGATATTGCAGAGAAAATAGTTGATGCGGTACGGAACGCTCCTTTTAACCCTGGACTTCTTACCCTAAGTGATCTTGAGAATTACAGGGCTAAAGAGCGCGATGTTCTGTGTGGTCCGTTTCGTGAATATAAAGTCTGCTCTATTTCATCGCCGTCTTCCGGTGGCAGCACAACTATTGCCGCTCTTGGCATGTTAAAAGAATATGATCTTGGTGAAATGAAACCCCATTCGGCTGAGGCCTATCATTTAATGCTCGAATCCGAGCGTCTGGCTTACGCCGACCGCGATCAATTTTCCGCCGACAGTGATTTTGTTTATGTGCCAATCCACGGCATGATCAATCAGGACTATCTGGCTGAGCGGGCGAAAATGATTGACCCTTTAAAATCAATGGGCAAAGCCGAACACGGAAATCCACCGACCGACCGTGACGCGCCATTAGAACTGGCGGCTGATCAGTCTCTTGAAATCCCGTCGACTACTCATTTTGTCATATTGGATAAATGGGGCCATGCGGTTTCAATGACCGCTACCGTTGAAAGCATGTTCGGCAGCCGGGTAATGGTCGAAGGCTTTATGCTTAATAATGAACTTACAGATTTCTCACTTGTGCCTGAAGTGGACGGCAGACTGGTTAATAACCGGGTTCAGGGCGGCAAACGCCCACGCAGCACCATGTCACCGTCGATAACATTTGATGCCGATAATCGTCCGGTTCTTGTGGTTGGCTCGCCGGGGGGCTCAAACATTATTGATTATGTCACCCAAACAATTATTAATGTGCTCGACTGGGATATGAATATTCAGGACGCGATAAATCAGCCGCATGTCTTAAATAAAAATGGCCCGACACTGGTTGAGGAGGGAACGTCTGCTGAAAGCCTGATTGAACCACTGCGTGCGCTTGGTCATGAAGTGAACGCAGTGACATTAATGAGCGGCCTTCACGGCATAAGAATTAAATATCCGCGTGAAAATCAAAGAACCCTTGAAGGCGGGGCAGACCCGCGCCGCGAAGGGTACGTTGCCCAGTGATTATAAAGACCGTAAATATAGAAGAAGAATTAGAAAAGTTAACGGTGATGGAAGGTCGAACACCCGAAACGCCTGACGAAGAATTTGAAAATGTTTTTGCCACTTTGGCCGCTTTTGATATGGGCGGTGTTTTTACCGGTAGTTATAGTGGTGATAGTGCGTGGGAACGTCATTCGGTCGGCGATGAGCTTGTCCATATATTAAAAGGAAAGACGGAGCTTACCATTTTGACAGACGAAGCGGCGGAAGTTTTTTATTTAGAAGCTGGTATGATCACCGTTGTACCAAAAGGATTATGGCACAGGTTCCATGCGCCGGATGGCGTCACAGTTCTATCTGTAACACCACACCCGACTGATCATTCAACGGCAGAAGATCCAAGAGTGTAAAATTAAAAACTAGCGCGGTAAAATTATTCTAAAAGTGCTGCCTTTTGCGCTTGTATCATAAAGGTCCAGTGTACCGCCGTGTGCTCGCACGATCTCTCTTGAAATGGCAAGGCCTAGACCTGTGCCTTCCTGACTTCCGCTTTTAAAAGGCTGGAAAAGATTTTCTTTTACCCTGCTTGAAATGCCGGGGCCGCTGTCAATAATATCTATTACAGTATCGTCGCCTTCTACGGCGCTTTTAATGGTAATCGTGCCTTTAGCGGGGATTGCCTGGATGGCGTTTCGGCAGACATTCATGATGACCCGGAAAAACTGATCATTATCGGCAGTAAGCTCAAACCCACCCTCAACTTTATTAATCAGCCTTACATCACTATCTTCCATAAGCCCAAGCGAAGTGGAAACATCATCCACCAGGTTTTGTAGATTAAATGTTTCGGGATGGGGCGTTTCAAGTTCCCCGCCACCATATTGCAAAGTATTTTCACAGAGCCTGATCGCCCGGTCCAGTGATTTTACAAATCGCGGCACCAGTTTTTGAACAATAGGATTATCAATGGAGCTTAAATGGTCGGTGACAAGCTGAACACTGGCCAGCATATTTCTTAGGTCATGATTAATATTACTGATAGCGCTGCCGAGGTTGGCCAGATGGTTTTTCTGATTTAACGCTTTTCGAATATCATCCTGCATCACGGCGAGCTCGCGCATAACCACTCCAATTTCATCGTTGCGTTCTTCTGGGTTAAACCGTTTGGTTAAATCTTCAGGCGCATGGCGAAAGGCGATCATATTATCGGTTATTTTCTTCACTGGCCGCACCAGTAAATTGGATAAACTGTAATAAACCAGCATGGCCGTAAAAAGAGAAATTATGATCGTGAAAAGCACAATATTTCGCGAGTAAATATACATATCATGACAGAGCAGGCTTTCATCAAGAACAACTATGATTTCATCATTATTATCCCCGCTGGCATTTCCTGTAATTTGGATCAGATAAGACGCTTCCTGCATGCGTGAAAGGGACGCAAAAGCGTCTTTTACCGACTGCCACCAGGAAATATTTCTCATATCAAATCGCTCAGCTACTTCAATAGGCTCTGTTTTCATTAATATTTGTTGATTTTCATTATCTATTCTTCTGGCGATGACGTGAGTTTCTGTGGATGACAATAATTCGTCGGTCAGTAGGCGACTGACGATATAATCCGGCGCGGCTTCAACCACCAGGATGGCAATATTAGCTTCAGCAAGCTTTTGGTTAATCCAGGTGACGCGGAAATTGGCAATAGACGGGACATAGATTAATATTTCAGCGATAATAACAAAGAATACCGTGAAGAGTAGTAGCCGCGTCGACAGACTTTCCTTAATTGATACTTTTGTAATGTTGCCCGGCATTAAATTATCCTAGAAATGAAAGAAATTTCACTATTCTTTTCGTTTTATCACTAAATAACGACTTCGTATAGAAACTTGAAGCCGCCCGCTTGTTAATCTCACCCAGTGTTGGATAGGGACTTATCATATTCGCCATGGCACTAATTTTTAAACCCTGCGAAATGGCGAGTGTCCAGGGTGCCAAAATTTCATCGGCCGATTTACCAACAATGGATGCGCCAAGAATAAGGCCTTTTTTAGTCGTGATAACTTTTACCATGCCTTTTGTCGCTCGGGTGGCGCGGGCTCGGTCATTTTCTGCATATGGCCATTTAAGAATGGTAATATTATCCCGGTATCTTTCCGTAGCGGTTTTTTCACTTAAGCCAACACTGGCAAGTTCCGGCGATGTATAGGTGGCATGGGGAAGCGCTTTATAATCAGCTTTTGCCCAAAACATTCCAAAAACGATACGGCGGATAATAATGCCGGCATCATAGCCCGCTTTATGGGTAAAGCCAGCACCGCCCGCTACATCACCAATGGCATAGATGGCCTTGTTAGTGGTTCGTAGGTTTTCACCAACATTGATACCGAAGCGTGTAAAGTCAACGCCGGCCGCTTCAAGATTTAACCGATCAATGTTGGGTTTACGGCCTGTGGCCACGAGCAAATGGGATCCCGTTATGGTTTCATCTTCTAGTGAAACGCTGAACTGTCCGTTTTCATGGCTAATATTTTGAATGCCTACCTTGTCTCTTAATATGACGCCTTCATCTGCCAAGCTTTCAAGCAGAATATCCACAAGCTCCGGATCGTCATTTTCCATAAAAGCAAGAGCAACCACGGTTACTTTTGCACCTAGCCGTCTGTGGGACTGTGCCATTTCAAGGCCAATAGGGCCGCCGCCAATGATAATCAGATGTACAGGTGGGGATTTTAAATCAAATATAGTTTCGTTGGTAAGGTAAGGTACATCAGCCAGTCCCGGTATTGGTGGGACGCTGGGTGATGATCCCGTGGAAATGACAAATCTTTTAGCGTGGATTAGTTTGTCACCAGCCCTCAGGATATTTTTGCTTTCAAAGCTGCCATACTCCTGAATGACCTTAACGCCAAGTTCTTCAAAGCGTTCAACGGAATCGTGCGGGGCAATACCGGCAATAACATCATGAATATGGTCATGGACTTGCGTAAAATCTACATGAAGGGCCTGCGGCATGACTCCATATTTTGCTGTGTCTTTTATATTATGGGCAGCACTTGCTGATGCAATGAGTGCCTTTGACGGAACACAGCCATAATTAAGACAGTCGCCGCCCATTTTACCGCCTTCAATAAGGACGGTGCTTTTACCCAGCTGAGCAGCCCCGGAAGCAACACTAAGTCCACCACTTCCAGCACCGATAATGCAGATATCTGCTTTTATAATTTCACTCATGTGGCGTTCTTCCCTTTAAATTTTTTAATAGCAATGGGGACTAAAGATAATAATCCAAGTGCCGCTAAGGGCATTAAAACTTCCGGTGAACTTAATACTGACAAGTCTGGTGTTTTGCCTTGTTCAAGTACATAGCCGATACCGCTTCCGATACTGGCAAAAACGAAGGTTCCCGGCATGATGCCAAAAAATGTCGTTAAAACATAAACGCGTAAATTTACCCCCATAAACGCCGGTACCAGATTAACGACAAAAAACGGGAAAGCGGGGACCAGCCGCAGGAACAGCATGTAACTTGTGGCATTGTCGTTAAAGCCTTTGCTCATTTTATTAAGCCATGGCCCGGCTCTTTGTCTTAATATGTCCTGAAGCGCGTAGCGAGCGGCAAGAAAGATCAGTGTGGCACCGATGGTCGCTGATATAACGACGAGTGAACCTGAGAGCCACGTACCGAGGAGTGCGCCATACATAAGAGACAGTACCGTTGCGCCAGGAACAGAAAAGGCGACAAGAGTGGCATAAACTAAGCCAAAGACAAGTAAGCTTAATATGAACTGCTCTTCTATATAAGTTTTGAGCTGGCCGTAATAGTCGCCGACCACTTCAAAAGAAAGAAATCTATCTATATCAAAAAATATTGCTAGTCCCAGCCCCAAGCCTAATATTGCAATTGGAACAAAACGTTTAATATTCATTTTAGTATCTTTCATATTTATAAATTTATTGTATAAGTTTAACTGAAATTAAATTACCGAACTATAACAAAATTTTGAAATAAAGTTCGTTCACACTAGCGTGATTAATTGTGACTAATATATCTGTAACGGCAGTGTTTTGTTTTATTAATTTTATCGTATCTGGGGCATTGACTTATAGTATTATACCCATTATACACCCGACTTCATAATGATTGATCAGATAATTATCTGACAGAATATTAATTTTATTGCCGTTAAGGCAGTTGGAGTAGTCCAGTGAAACGTACATATCAACCAAGTGTTCTGGTTCGCAAACGCCGTCATGGCTTCCGTTCTCGCTCTGCTACAGTTGGTGGCAGACGTGTTCTTGCTGCTCGTCGTGCGAAAGGCCGCAAACGTTTATCAGCTTAAATTATCTGATAATTGTTAACATGCGAATTTGAAAACCGGTCCTTGCTAAAAAAGAGACCGGTTTTTTTGTGGATTTATTATCATGAGCGAAGTGATTGAAAATAAAGAGTTAAAATTAAGCACACTTAAAAAAAGAAGCGATTTTTTACGTGTCGCAGCCGCACGTCAGAAATGGATATCACCAACGGTAATTATCCAGACATCCAAAAAACCGACCCCAGAAGGTGGCGACATTCGTGTCGGTTATACGGCCAGTAAAAAAGTTGGTAATGCCGTCTTTAGAAACAAAGCGAAACGAAGATTACGTGAAGCGGTAAAACAGGTATTGATCTCAGGTGCAAAAAAGGATCATGACTATGTGCTCATTGCACGGCGTGAGATTAGTGAACGTTCCTTTAAAGAGTTGATTCGCGACTTGAAATGGTCTTTAAAAAGGCTACATGATAATTCTGGCAAGAAAAGGGGCGAGGCAAATTGAAAATATCTTCTTTACTTAAGTTTTTAAGCTCTATTTTGTCTTATTTCTTGAAAGCTTTGATCACTGTCTATAAGTATGTCATTTCACCGTTACTCGGACCCAAGTGCAGATATTTGCCGACATGCTCATCTTATGCTATGGAAGCCATTGAAATACATGGTCCCTTTAAAGGCGGATGGCTTGGCCTAAAAAGAATTTTAAGATGTAACCCTTGGGGTGACAGTGGTTATGATCCGGTACCACAAAAAGAAACGGACGGACCGAAAAATTGTAATTGTAATGCTGATAATTTAAGCAAAAATTTGAGATAATATAATGGAAGAAAACCGTAATTTTATACTGGCGATCGTGCTGACCATGGGCATCCTTTTTGGATGGGAATATTTTTATGGCACACCTCAGTTGACCGAAGAACAGATTGCGCAGGAGCAAGTGGCTGAAAATGGTGTAACCGGTGTTCCGGACATGGCAGCTGGTCCCGCTGAAGTTGGCGGAACTATTCCCGGAATGGCAGCGCCGGTTGTAAATGAAATTGCAGCATCACGCGAAGATGTGATCGGTGCCAGAAATAATATTGAGATTAGTAGCCCAAGGGTATCAGGCTCCATCAGTCTTAAAGGACTTCGTTTTGATGATATTTCCCTTAATGATTACAACGTTACAGTGGAGCCGGATTCAGAAATAGTCACACTTCTTAACCCGTCAGATGCCTTTGGCGCTTATTTCGCCGACTTTGGCTGGATCGGTGATGGCAAAAAACCTGACGCTAATTCGCTCTGGAGCGCGAGTAAATCTACTCTCGGTGCCGGTGAAACGGTTATCTTCACCTGGGACAACGCTGAGGGGCTTCTCTTTACTCGTGAAGTAACCCTTGATCAGAATTATATGTTTTCCATTAAACAATCCGTTTTAAATAATTCATCTG
>JABJKT010000159.1 GCA_018660225.1 Kordiimonadaceae bacterium | reverse complement strand
GATACGAAAAACCAATTTCAGATATTGGCAGCAGTATTTCTGTAATATCAGCAGAAGACCTCGAGTTAAAACAGATCACATTTCTGCAGGATGCGCTGAGCACTGTACCGGGCGTATCCATTAATCAAAATGGCAGTTTTGGCGGCATTTCATCACTACGTATTCGCGGTGCCAAACAGGTGACAATTTTAATCGATGGCGTTCAGGTGAACGATCCGTCAACGGTTGATGGTAGCGCCAATTTTGCCAATTATGATGTAAACGCCATTGAACGGGTAGAAGTGCTTCGCGGGCCACAGTCTATTCTTTATGGCTCGGATGCTATGGGCGGGGTGATCAATGTGATCAGCAAATCCGGTGAGCAAGGGTTTGGTGGCAGCGCTTTTATTGAAGGAGGGTCCTTTAATACATTGAACGGCGGGGCCAATATTTACGGCGGTGATGAAAAACTGAATTATAGTTTATCGGCCCGCGGCATTACATCGCACGGCATATCAAAAGCAGATGAGAATGACGGTAATAGTGAGCAGGATGCCTACCGTAATATTTCAATTCATTCAAAAGTAACAGGAAACTTATCCGAAATATTTACGACCGACTTAATTGCCAGATATTCAAAAGCACGAAATGAATTTGATAGCTTCGGACCTGTTGATGGTGACGGCATTGACCATTCTACCGACTATTTAATCGCCTCACGAAATCACCTTGACCTTTTGGACGGTAAATTTACCAACACGTTCTCTTTTGAATATTCAAAGAGCTTGCGGGAAAATGAAGCGGATTTGGTAAAGTCCGAGGTTGGCAATGGTGACCGGCTAAATGTCGATTATTTTGGCCATTATAAATATAATGACGCCCTTGGTCTTTCTGTTGGTCTTCAGCATGAAGAAACAAAAGCGACTAGCGCTTCACCAGAAAAATTTAATATTGATAGCATCGTTTCAGAAATTAGTTTTCAAGGCATAGAAAACCTCACCGTGACCGGTGGCGGGCGTTATGATCATCATAATCAATACGGCGATACCTTTTCACCGCGCCTAACGGCTGCATATTATCTGGATCAGAGCGGCACTAAAGTTTTTGCAAACTGGGCCGAAGGCTTTAAAGCGCCAAGCGTATTTCAGCTAACCTATATATGCTCATTCTGCGGCCTTACAGAGCCAAACCCGGATTTAAAACCGGAAGAAACAAAAGGCTGGGAAATTGGTGTAGAACAAGAAATAATAAGCGACGATATTATAATTGGCGCCACTTATTTTGATCAAAAAGTCACCAACCTTGTCGATTTCAGCTTCACGGCGGGATATGACAATATTGCGCAGGCCCGAACAAAAGGGTTTGAGATTTTTATCGATGCCGTCCTTAGCGAGGAAATATCATTTAGTGCTAATTATACTTATACTGACGCCGTAAATAGCTTAAGCGAGGAAGCATTGCCGCGCGTTCCCCGCAACATGGCATACGGCGAAATTCGCTGGCAGGTAATGCCGCCACTCAATGTATCCTTTAGTGTTAGCTATAACGATAAAACGACCGATCCCTTTTCCCCGGATACCGATAGCTGGACCAGAACAGATTTCAGGGCCACTTACCAAATTAATGAAATGTTTGAATTATATGGCCGAATTGATAATCTGTTTAATGTGGAATATCAGCAGGTATATGGTTACGGTACTGCGGACCGCTCTGGCTATATCGGTGCTAGAGCTAAGTTTTAAAAGGGCCAAGTTTTAAGGAACAAGTTTGATGAATGCTACCTTGCCTATTCTAAAAAAAGAATCCCCCATTCTTTGGGCGGTAGCATTCATCATCCTGATGGGTAGTTTTGCCAGGGCAGAACTGCCTAAAGCCGTATCTATTGATTATTGCGCCGATCAATATCTTCTGGCCCTAGCGGACCCGTCGCAGATTATCGCCGTATCAAATTCAGCCACCGATCAACATTCATTTTACCGAAAAAAAGCAGCAGGACTTAAGAGGTTTGCGGCCACCGCCGAACAAATTATTGCCATGAAGCCCGAGATTGTTATTGGTACAGACGGTGCCTATAATGTGCTGCCATTTTTAATGCGGTACGACATCAATACGGTAGTTCCGAAATATGGGCGCGGCATAAATACCCATTTCGAAAATCTCGCCATGTACGGCGACGTTTTAAACCGTTCTGACCAAGCAAATGAAATCATTGAAAATTACCAAATAAGACTGGAAAACCTTGAAAATAAGAGCCGCCAAAACATCACCGTTGCGTATCTAACACCGAGCGGCTTTACCGCTGGCACTGGAACGTTCATTGATGATATTATTAAACTTTCAGGGCTTAATAGTTTCGCTGAAAAGCATAATATTAAAAACTGGCAGCCGTTATCGCTTGAATTAATGCTGGTCAGTCCGCCGGATTTGATCATCAGTAGTTTTTTTGATCAGGATGATGTCCATATTTCCCATTGGAGTCTGACACGCCATCCTGAGATTAGGAAAATGATAAGCAAAATTCCAACCGTTTCTGTCCCGGGAGATGTTTTATCCTGTAGTGGGTTATTTTCCATTGAAGCGGCCGAATATATCCGAAATTTTACCGATCAGTCCTTTAATAAAAAGGGAGAAAAATAATTTATTCCTCCCCCTTAATAAATCAAAAGAAACTCCCTTTGTTGCTTGGCATTTTGCTGGGCGCACTTTGCTTTTTATCGCTCTTTATCGGCAGCGTTTCATTTTCAGCGGCAGAAGTTTTTTCGGCCTTACTTGGAAATGCCGATCAAGCAACAACAATCATTATCGTTGAACTAAGACTGCCAAGGGTCTTTATGGGACTTCTTGCCGGTGCTACACTGGGTCTATCCGGCGCATCACTACAAGGCATGCTTAGAAACCCGCTAGCCGATCCCGGTATCATTGGTGTTTCTTCTATGGCGGGACTAGGGGCGGTGATTGCCATTTATATGGGACTAACTGACTTGTTCCCGGCGGCCATCCAAATTATGGCTATATTGGGCGCTATGATTGCCACCTTTATCCTTGTGCTGATCGCCGCGCGCGACAGTAGTGTGCTTACGCTAATTCTCGCCGGTATCGGCATCAGTTCACTGGCCACGGCGGCCATATCGTTAACGATGAATTTTGCACCCAACCCCATGACACTGCAGGATATGGTGATGTGGATGCTTGGCTCGCTTGAAAACAGAACTATTGCTGATATTTTGATATCGCTGCCGTTCATTCTTATTGGCTGGGCTTTGCACCTTGGCATATCGCACGGGCTTGATGCCTGCAGCCTTGGTGATGACACGGCAAGGACACTGGGTATTGATACAAAAAAAATGCAGTTAAAAATAATTTTAGGCGGCGCCATATCCGTTGGTGCCGTGGTTGCCGTATGCGGTGCTATCGGTTTTGTTGGGCTGGTTGTTCCGCATATTGTCAGACGCCTTATTGGCTACGCGCCAGGTAAGCTGCTTATTCCTTCGGCGCTGATGGGGGCGATTTTGCTGATCAGTGCTGATCTATTTACCCGCATCCCTTTTGGTGCCGGGCAATTACGGCTAGGGGTCGTAACGGCGATTATCGGTGCGCCCATGTTCCTTTATATTGTTTATAAAACAAGGAGGGCGATGAGGTGACGGTCCTCAGCATAAATAACTTAAATGTCACGCTGGAAGAAAACCGCATTTTATCGGATGTGTCCTTTGAAGTGCCGAGCGGTAAGCTGGTCGGGTTGATCGGCCCAAACGGCGCAGGGAAAAGCATCCTGATTAAATCCATATTAGGGCTTATTGACGGTGCAAGCGGCGATATATCGCTGGACGGTAAAGATATTAATAGTTGGAGCATAAAAGAACGGGCTCAGAAAATATCCTATGCAGCGCAAGGCGCCCCCGTCCACTGGCCGCTGACGGTTGGTCATCTTGTATCACTAGGGCGTATTCCGCATTTATCGCCGTGGCAATCAACCAGCACCCTTGATCAGACACTTACCTTGGACGCCATGAAAAAAACCGATGTCGATCATCTTGTCTCGCGCAGTACCACCACATTATCAGGCGGGGAAAGAGCGCGCGCCATGCTGGCCCGGGCAATTGTTACGGGCTGCGAATTTTTACTGGCGGATGAGCCAATCGAAGCACTGGACCCTTATCACCAGATGAAAATTATGGATATTTTAAAAGAGCTGGCCGAAACTGGTCATGGGGTTTTACTGGTGCTTCATGATGTTAATTTTGCCCAGAAATACTGTGATGAACTGATACTCCTCAACGAAGGACAAATCATTTCAAAAGGGCTCCCCGAAGATGTTCTAAGCGATGAAAATCTGCTAAAGGCTTATCAGGTTAAAGCGACCCGTCTGGAAAAAAATGGCGAAGTTTTTATTATCCCCACGTCGCGCATTAACCAGGACTAAATTCCAGCTTCCATTTTGTTTCCTGCGGCAGAAATGGTGTCATATTACCGTTAAGCCAATCATCATGCCCCGCACCGTAATAAGGCGATAACGGATGACCCGACTGTCCAGCGGGCAGGTTCATAATACCGTCTTCTTCATGGCCTGGGCTTACCACTATTCGCTCCGATTGGCCCTGCACACGTCCTGAAATATGCGGCATATTTGCTGTGTCACCTGATTGCTGCACGGCTGGCATATCCGTTAGCTTACCAAGAAAGGGAACGGCGGCACTTAACGGATGTTTGATCTCAGTGGTATTTCTGTTGCCCCATGTATAATCCTGCAGATTAATTTCTCCCGTTATGACGGGCTTCCATGCATCAAAAGCTGCCTTTTCATAGAAAAATTGCCAATTATCATATCCGCCAGGAAGCCAATCAGCTGGCATTTCAGAGACCAGCTGCCACAGCGGTGCTTCCCATTGATTGGTTGCACGGTCATAATTGCAGTTTTTATCGTAAGAAACACAAGTCCCGGATATATGGGCAAAAAGTGTTTCATAAACCTGAATGCGGTAGTTTCTCACTAACCTAAATCCAATGGAATTTTTATCAGCAGCCCCGCCCCAATTTACCACTTGTTCCAAATAAGGTTGGAACGATGCATCGTCAGCTTTTAATAAAACACCTTCAAGTTGTTTTTGCCAGCGGCTAAGAAATATGGCTTCATCATCAAGCATTATTTTATAAAGATCTTCTTCAACCAGTGGCGCTTGCAAGGCCATCAACCTGTCTCTAATCTGTTTTGCTCTTGCGCCAAGGGCATAAGAACTAGTGCCAACTCTGGCTAAATCTGCATTTGAAGCGACCCGAGTATTGGCTGTCCAAAGCCTGCCGTTTTCCGGATTATATACTTTTGGATATTCCGCAGAACTATACCATTCGTTCCAGTCATATTCACCGGTTGACCAGTTTTTAATTGCGCCGAAGTCCCCTTCAGGGCGGCGCGGAATTCTTCCGAAAATGGTCCAGCCAGCGTTACCGTCTTTATCGACCAGCATAGCATTTTGAGCCGGAATTCCCATTTGATTGGCGATGCTCATGGCATCCTTTACCGATCTGACCTTTTCCATACCGATCAGCGACATATTGACCCCATCCGGCATATGCGCCACCCAGCGGTAGGCGTATTTTTTGTCGGTATTTTTGTCTATTACCGGGCCCCATATGGTTTCTTTAATGATGAGCATTTCCGGTGATCCACCACCGCTGACATTAATTGTTTCGCTGATCGTTTCAAAATCCATATAACCGTCTTTGGTAAGGTACTGATTTTCATTTTGCGGATTTATGGTTAGCTCAATAATATCCGATGTATCAATATTAGTGTTGGTAAAGCCCCAGGCAACCGACCCATTACTGCCAACAATCACAATCGGTGCACCGGTAAGCGACACGCCGGTTATATCAAGTGATCCATCATTTAGCTTAAGGCGGAGTTTATACCAAATCGACGGCGCACGAATGCTAAGATGCATATCATTGGACACCATTGCCGCCCCGCTTTGCGTAAGCGCACCGGTTACGGCCCAGTTATTACTGCCGAGCATTGGTGCATCGTCATATGTAAAATCAGCGGCAATATTCTGTTCCATTTTTGGTGCAGCTGGAATTTCCGGCTTTATATAAGGCACTTCATTTGGCTGAAGTGGAGCATCCCATTCTGTGCGCTCCTGAAGAATAAACTCTGCTACATCTTCACCCATTGATTTTCTGACTAAGTGGTTTTGCCATTCAAAATTCCCGTTTGAGCTTTGTAAATCAAAGAACATGGCATCGGCAACCAGATATGTATCTTCTGCGGCCCATAGTTCAGGTTCAGCGTCCAACAGCCAATATTCAAATGGCTTTGAGCCTAGTTCATTAAGTCCGGCATTAACGCCACTTACATAATGATCAAGAATGTCTCTTTCTTCCTCAGTCACATGTTCAAGTGCTATAATTGCGCGGCTTCGAAAACGGTGAAGACGGTTTGCTTTATCTGTCTCAACGGCGATACTGCCAAAAAGTTCTGAAAGCTCGCCGGCGGCCATACGCCTTGATAAATCCATCTGAAAAAAGCGCTCCTGCGCATGAATATATCCTGTGGCAAAAGCAAGGTCGGTTCTATGGTCCGCTGAAATGGTAGCATTACCCTGGACATCACGTTCCACTATCACACTGGCTTTAATAGCTGCCGTTTCAACTTGGCCTTCCAGTTTTGGCAGGCTTGCTCTAAAGCCCATATATATGACCAAAATTGCACTTAACGATATGACACTTAAAAATATTGATAAGCGGATCAGCCATTTTTTCATTCTTTGTTTCCTTCTTTGCAAATGCCAGTTCTTTTCTTATAGGCAAAAAAATGGGCCAGACAAATCATTATGTCCAGCCCACTTCATTTTATTTTTTCAGGTCCTATTCACCCGGATGATATTGACGTTCAATATTGGCATCAACATCTTCACGGTAATAATGAACATCACGGAAAGTTCCCGTTCCATACATTTCGCCCTGATCAAAGAAGTGTGGTGAAGCTGGATCTTTATTAAGACCACCAGCCATTAGCGCTTTAGCGCGAACCTTGTCACCAAATTCAACGGATGCGATGAAGCTATTACCACTTGTAGGGTACCAGTTTTTAGTACCCGGATATTGGCGCGTACCAACGGAGGCAAGAGCTCCCCAACGACCGGAGCCGAGTTTAACAGGATAGCTTGGTTTGCTGTCATCAAATGTTTGACGAATGCTGCTATCGTTACGTTGGAAACGGTTCATATCGCCCCATGCAACTTTCCATGTGCCAAAGTCAGCTTCCATTCTGGCAATAGCCGCCGTCAGCGCAGCAAGATATTGATCACCTGTAATCTGTTTTTCAGCATATTCGTATGAATCGTACGGACCAACACTTCCACGAGGCGGTTGATATCTGAAAAGTTCATTACCGAAATGATGAGCAAGTGACGTTTCAACTGATGTCATACTTGAACGCTTATCCCAAGCAACCAGCATATCAACGGCTTCCTTTAGATTTTCGTCCGGGGCCGCATCGTAAGCTGCTTTAAGCACAGGAACGAAACGTTGGAATGATGGAAGAAGTCCGTCATAGCCGGCTTCAATAAGGCTTTCCACTGTGAAGTCATTAATGCCCGGGTAAAGTCCAAGCGCATGATCACCGCGCGGGTTTTCAAAGTTCACAGACATATAGCTCGGATAGTCTTCTTTTTTCGGGCTATGGTCCGGACCAGCCGCAGAGAACGGCCAGTTATTTGAATTATAAAGCCAGCCTGAACCAGGGTTCAGTAGGTTAATAGCTTCTTCAACAGGATGTAATCCTTTCCAGTCCGTATCAGGATTACTGCCATCTACCGGATTGTTAAAATCATATTCCGTATTACGAATTGGATGATAGTTACCGTGGAAATAGGCAATGTTACCGTCTTTATCAGCATAAACCGTGTTGTTTGATGAGTTTGATTTTAGTCTCATCATTTCATAAAACTCATCATAAGACGTTGTTTTGCTTCTTGTATATGACTGGTTAAGAGCTGTAAGCGGAATATTCATCAGCTGAACGCTGACCCATTTGCCGTCTTGTTCACGAATAATCGGGCCACGGTGCGTGTGATAAATAGTAAAATCACGCGATGCCATACCACTGTCCGTTTTGTATTCAATGGTTTCAGTGGACACTGTTACTTCACGTTCCTCTTCACCATATTGATAGAATAGTTTACCGTCTTTTTCGATGATGGTTTCTAAAGCTTCATCAATCACATCGGATCTACCCGATGTATGCATCCAGCCGTTATATTCACTGAAACCCTGATAGATAAAGAACTGGCCCCATGTTAGTGCGCCATAAGCATTAAGGCCTTCTTCACTTACCATATGGGCTTCTTCACGGAAATAATGTGTTGTGTGAGGATTAATATAAAGCAGGGCATTACCATTCACTGTTTTTTCTGGTGCAATGGACATGCCGTTAGAGCCGCGTGGTTCAAGATCAAGATCACGCAGTGCTTCAGCCATTTTCGTGGTACCGCCATAGAAATTTTCCAGATTATTGATGGAAATACTTTCAATGTCACCGCCGATACTGCCTTCCGAGAAAGAAAGTGCCATCCATGGCTCAAAGCGTTTAATCACTTTGGCCTGCGTTTCAGGGTTCTTATATAGATAATAATTAAGACCGTCCGCATAGGCATTCATAAGTGTTTTTAACCACTCAGGTGCTTCACCGTAAAGACGCTTCATTTCATCCTGTTGAATGAAAAGGCGCATACGAAGATCTTTAAAAATCTGACTTTCGCCTTCCGCTTGAGCAAGAAGACCCATGGCGTTCATATAGTTCACTTCAACGCGGTTAAAATCATCTTCGGCCTGTGCGTACATAACGCCAAAAACTGCGTCCGCATCGGTTTTACCGTAAATATGTGGGATGCCCCATTCATCACGAATAATAGTAATATTTGCAGCCTGCGCTTCCCAGCGCGCCACTTCGTCTGAAACAGCCGCAACTGTTTCATTACTTGTTTCCCCTGTTTGTCCACCATCTTGTGATGAACATGCTGTTAGAACTAACAGCGATAAAAGAAGTATATTTTTCATTGGTTTACTGTCCCTAAATTAACTGAAATCTGGCCAGACCATAGCCATCATCTTGGTGACTGTAAAGGGTTGATCCATTAAAAAAGGCCCGAATTCCGCGAATTCGAGCCTTTTTAATTTTATAGTTGTAATTTTTTTAGAACCTGACGCGGGCCCCACCATAAAATCCGCGTGGCCTACCGACGAAATAACGCTCGCCAACACCAAAGGCGGCATGGTCAGCGCGTTCGGCGTATCTTACGTTGGTTATATTCATAACCCGTAAGAATACATCAACATTTTCCATCGCTTCGGCTTCAACGCGCAGATTAAAATAGTTATGACCTTCATAAATAAACGCGTTGGTTGGCTCCATAGCGTATGAGCCCATCCAGATCCACTCAAGCCCTGCTTTAACTTTATCAGCAGGCGCCCAGTTTAATTGAATGCTACCAAAATCATTGGGAGCAGTATCGATATCCAGTCCATTCCAGTTTATATCGCCGGTAAATTGGTCGAAATCATACTCATGTTTGGCGATACTACCGCTCGCGCGGATGCTGACATCAATTGGGAACTGATATTCAAACATCGCTTCAACACCCGTATGCTTGGATTTTCCGTTATCGACATTTACGCGGTTATCCTGAAAAATTACATTGTCTTTTTTCATATAAAAGGCTGAAACTTCGTATGTGAACGCGTCAATTTTACCGCGCAAGCCTGCTTCATAACTGTCCAGCTTCACGCTATCAATATCAGCAACAAGTTGTGAGGTTTGAAGACGGTAAAGCTCTGCCGCTTGCGGTGCGCGAAAACCGCGGCTGAAACGACTGAAAAAGCTGTTATTGTCATCAATTTTATAAAGAAGTCCCGCTTCGAATGAGACATTATTAAAGCTGTCCTCACGGTCCCCAGGGCGGGTATAGCGACAACCGCCAAAACCACATGTGTCACCATTTTCATCAACGCGACCACTATTCATTCTGTTGTTATAGTCATATTTCATATGCTCTGCACGAACACCACCGATAACAGAGAGCTGATCATTAACATCAAAATCAGCGCGTACAAAACCAGCGATCAGTTTTGTGTTCACTTCATAATCATATTGTTTTCCCGCTGGAATTGTTCCGGCGAGAAACGCGCTGCCTGTTATGGCATTTGCCTGGGTTTGCTTCAGCTCCCCTTTTGCCATTTCGCCGTCAAAACCGGCTATAATTTCAAAATTACTGCCTTCATTTATATAAAAGCCATTTTGAAAGCCTGCGCTTTTCTGTTCATTTTCCTCTAGCGGTGCACCGGGAAGGAAATGCATCAGAAATTCCATATCCAATGATCTTACATAAGGCGAGAACTGCCAGCGCACATTGTCCGTTATATCTTTTGAAATTGTGGACCAGTAGCGAAAGGACTTAGCTTTTCTATAAGCTTCTGGATTTGCATTGGTTTTAGCAAGGGCGGGATCTTTATAACTATCAAGTCCGACAAGATAACCTGCGGTTTCCTGATCCAGGTTAGTAACCATGAAATTTGTTGTAATCTCCCAGTTCCCATCATCATATTCATGCCTTAGCATACCTTTTTGCTGGTTAAATCCGCTCTCTTCAATATAACCGCCGTCATGCATGACGCTGCCGGTTACTCGAAATCCATTGTTACCATCCTTAAAAGCGCCGGAGGCATTAAATTTAAGATAGCCCCATGAACCTGCTTCCATACTGGCAGATGAGCTGGCGTCTCCCACTCCTTTAGAAACGATATTAATAATACCATGCATGGCGTTTGAGCCATAAAGCACTGAGCCCGGACCACGCACTATTTCAATGCGGCCTGCCTGCTCGGAAAAGCTTTCAAATAGCTCGTTAACATTACAAAAGCCGGCGGCCCTAAGCGGAACGCCGTCCTGAGCCGTCAGGAAAGCACCGCATGCCCCTGCGCCGGTAAAAATTGGTGAGCGTAGTGAAATAAGGGATTCTTGGCCGTTATTTCTGGAAATATTCGCACCCGCTATGCCCTGAAGGGCCTCATTTATATGAGTGGGACTTAGAAATTCTATTTCAGATCCCGATACGGAAGCCTGATTACCAACAACATCTGTTGCCAGCCGTACACTTCTTGTGCCAGTTACTGTTATAATTTCTTCTTCTGCGATGTCTTGCGCCATTGCAAAGGCTGGTACCAGGCTGAAAATGCTTGTGCCCAGTAAAGCTAAATTCTTCAATTTCATATTTTTAGTTCTTTCTTGTTGCCCACTTTAAATGAAAACACCCTCTCCGTATTTTCAATTTTTCTTCCCTGAAATAATAAGGTAAAACTCTTTACTCTACCCGTACTCGATAGATATTCAATATTAGCGAAGCTGAATATGTTACAATGTATCTATCATCCATTTAACTCATTTTCCATATATATTTTAAAAAATAAAGCACTCGTTACTTAATCTATTAAATTTATACCAGAATAATACTCTTAACCCATTGTTTTTTTAAATTCTCATAGTCTTTTAAATATTTAAGATGAAACCAAGCTGAAAATTAGAAACTTAATTGGATAATATTGAATAATTTCAGCTTTGTTAGCATCATTTACTGTGTACAATTTGTTCTTTTCTCAATATAACTGTGCCAATTATATTGGCTTACACTCAATGTAACATAACACAAGTTTTGTAATTTTTAAATGGGAGAGAAGCATGACGCTTAACTTTAAAAAATCTGTAATAGCACTTACGATGCTGGCGACTGGCCTGACATCTGGTATTGCCCAAGCAGACGAGCTAGGCACCGAAAATGGTGAATGGCACCACTACACTGGGGACATTAAGGGATCTCGCTATTCTGCGCTTGATCAAATTAATGCGGATAACTTTGAAGATCTGGAACTCGCCTGGTCTTTTTCAACAAAAAATCTTGGTACACGCTCTGAGTATAAACTCGAAGTAACGCCGATTATGATTGACGGCACGCTTTATGCAACTGCCGGAACAAGACGCGCCGCAATTGCTCTTGATGGCTCAACTGGTGAGCTAAAATGGATTCACAGCATGGCAGAAGGTCTTCGCGGCGGCATGGCTCCACGTCAGCTTTCCGGTCGCGGTCTTTCTTATTGGTCAGACGGCAATGGTGATGACCGGGTTATTTACGTAACAACTGGTTACAGAATGATTTCCCTAAACGCCCATACGGGTGTTCCTATTAGCAGTTTCGGCCCCACTGGTGACGGCATCCTTGATCTTAAGGTCGGCGCTGTACAGGGTGACGAAGTTCAAATTGATCTGGTAACCGGTGAAATTGGTCTTCATGCAACACCAACGGTTGTTGGCGATATTGTAATTGTTGGCTCTGCCATGAAAGAAGGCATGACCATTGATAACTACAATAATACCAAAGGTCTTGTTCGTGCGTATGATGTTCGCAGCGGTGAACTAGTTTGGCAGTTTGATCCTATTCCCCGTCCTGGTCAGTTCGGTAATGATACATGGCTTGATAATTCATGGGATAGAAACGGTAACACTGGTGTCTGGACACAGATCACAGTAGACGAGAAAAACGAACTTGTTTTCCTAGCCGTTGAAAGCCCATCATCTGACTTTTACGGTGGTCACCGTCCTGGTGATAACCTGTTTGGTGAAAGCCTTGTTGCTGTTGATATGAACACTGGTGAATATCGCTGGCATTTCCAAGTAGTTCATCATCCGATTTGGGATCATGACTTATCATCTGCACCACTTATTATGGATGTTGAAGTTGATGGAAAAATGCGTGAAATTATCGCCCTTCCGACTAAGCAAGCATACATCTATGCCTTCGACCGCCTAACCGGTGAGCCGATTTGGCCAATTCCTGAAGTGGCCGTCCCACAAAGTACGATCCCGGGCGAGTTTACGTCACCTACCCAGCCTATGCCACCAGAGAGCCTGCATTATGGTCGTGGTAAACTTGTTCTGCCTGATGACCTAATTGACTTTACGCCTGAAATGCGTCAAGAGGCTCTTGATAAGATGGATCTATGGAACTGGGATAATGGTGGTATGTATAACCCACCACTTCTCGGCGATGTAAATGGCATGCTTGGTGCTATCAATATCGGTGCAACAAACGGTGGTACAAACTGGCCGGGTGCTTCGTTCGATCCTGAAACAGGTATTGTCTATGCCCCTGCTGGTAATATATTCATTGCCAACCTTTCAATGACACCTCCACCCGAAGGTTATTCAAATGTGGATTATATCGCTGGGCGAATTGGTCAACCGTTCCGCATGAGAAATGCTGCCGGTACAGGTCAAAACCCTGACGCGCCGAAAGAAGTGACCTATCCTGTTTACACTGGTCCGCGCGTTGCTGTGCCAAGCCTGAATGTTGAAGGTCTTTCTATTCTTAAACCGCCTTACAGTGTGATCTCTGCGATCGACATGAATAAAGGTGAAGTGATTTGGAAAGTGCCGCACGGAGAAACTCCGGACAATGTACGCAACCATCCTAAACTGGCTGGTCTAGATATTCCGCGCACAGGTCAGCCATCAACGGTTGGTGTGGTTGTTACTAAAACTCTTGTGATTGTCGGTGATATGCTGGTGACTAACCCTGGTAGCCGTGAGCGCGGCGCAATGCTCCGTGCTTATGATAAAATGACAGGTGAGAATGTTGGCGAGGTTTGGATGCCAGCAGGACAATCAGGTTCGCCAATGACATATGCCATCGACGGCAAGCAATATATTATTGTTGCCGTTAGTGGTGGTGCTTATGCTGGTGAGTTTAGAGCATATAGCTTACCTGACGATTAATATTATATACCAAGGGGGCCTGAGAATGGCTCCCTTGGACTTTTTTTATGCCGGGACGGCACCGCTGTCCAAAAATCTCCTCATATCAGATATAAATAAATATAGAATCACCTCATAAAATTTTCTTTTTGTGGGCACTGGATGGTCTATGTTTGAGGGGTATTTTCTTTTTATTGCCTTAAATAACTAAAAAAACTACACTTAACTCTGTTAAAGTCTAATAAACCTTGACTTTTTGTTACAACATAACAATTATGTCTGGTCAAATATATAAACGGGAGAAGAAAATGAAATTTAATTTAAAGAAATCTGTAATGGCACTGACGATGATAGCCACTGGCCTATCATCCCAATTTGCCCAAGCAGATGAGCCAGGCACCGCTAATGGTGAATGGCATCACTACACTGGTGATATCAAAGGATCACGTTATTCACCACTTGATCAGATTAATGCGGATAACTTTGAAGATCTGGAATTAGCTTGGTCTTTTTCAACAAAAAACCTTGGTACACGTTCTGAATATAAACTTGAAGTAACACCGATCATGATTGACGGTATGTTATATGCTACTGCAGGAACGCGTCGTGCAGCCATTTCTCTTGACGGCTCAACTGGCGAGCTAAAATGGATTCACAGCATGGAAGAAGGTCTTCGTGGCGGCATGGCCCCACGTCAGCTTTCCGGCCGTGGTCTTTCTTATTGGACTGATGGAAACGGTGATGACCGAATTTATTATGTAACAACTGGTTACCGCCTTATTGCCCTTAATGCCCATACGGGTGTTCCGATTAATAGTTTCGGTACAGACGGCAATGGTATCCTTGATCTGAAAATCGGCGCCGTTCAAGGCAACGAAGTACAGATCGATCTGGTAACAGGTGAAATTGGCCTTCATGCGACACCAACGGTTGTTGGCGATATGATTATTGTTGGCTCTGCCATGAAAGAAGGCATGACCATAGATAACTATAACAATACCAAAGGACTTGTTCGTGCATTTGATGTTCGTACTGGTAAGAAAGTATGGCAGTTTGACCCTATTCCACGCCCTGGTCAGTTCGGTAACGATACTTGGCTTGATAATTCATGGGAAAGAAATGGTAACGCCGGCGTTTGGACACAGATTACAGTTGACGAAGAAAACGAACTTGTTTTCCTTTCAATAGAAAGCCCATCATCAGATTTTTATGGCGGTCACCGTCCTGGTGATAACCTGTTTGGTGAAAGTATCGTAGCCGTTGATCTGAACACTGGTGCATATAAATGGCATTTCCAAGTGGTTCATCATGCGATCTGGGATCATGACCTATCATCAGCACCGCTAATTATGGATGTTGAAATCGATGGTGCAGACAGACAAATTCTTGCCCTACCAACAAAACAGGCATTTGTATATGTATTTGACCGCGTAACTGGTGAGCCGATTTGGCCAATTCCAGAAGTAGCAGTCCCACAAGGTAGCGTACCTGGTGAGTGGTATTCACCAACTCAACCACGTCCATCCGATGACCTTTTATACGGTAATCCTGAACTTAATTATCCTGATGGTCTTATCGACTTCACCCCTGAAATGCGCGCACAAGCCATTAAAAATCTTGAGCGCTGGGTCTGGAAAGACGGCACACTTTATAACCCACCGATTGCTGGTGATGTTAACGGTATGCTTGGTGGTATCAACCTTGGTAATGCTGGCGGCGGTACAAACTGGCCGGGCGGTGCATTCGATCCTGAAACAGGTATCGTTTATGCTTCTGCTACAACCGGTGCTATTGGCGGTATTTCACTTGCCCCTCCACCGGAAGGTTATTCAAACGTGAACTATATGTCTGGCCGTATTGGTGAGCCGTTCCGTATGAGAAATGCAGCCGGTACAGGACAAAACCCTGACGCACCGAAAGAAGTGAACTATCCTGTATTTGATGGTCCACGTGTGGCTGTTCCTTCACTAAATGTTGATGGTCTTAATATCCTTAAGCCACCATATGGCGTGATTGCAGCGATAGACATGAAAGCCGGTAAAGTACTTTGGCGCGTTGCTCACGGTGAAACACCGGATAATGTGCGCAACCATCCAAAACTGGCTGGTATAGATGTTGCAAGAACTGGTCAGCGCGGTAGCGTTGGAACTGTTGTCACTAAAACCTTACTTATCCTAGGCGATCCAAGGGTGACAAACCCTGGTGACCGTGAGCGCGGCGCAATGCTTCGTGCTTATGATAAAATGACAGGTGAGAATGTTGGCGAACTTTGGATGCCAGCAGGACAATCAGGTTCACCAATGACATATGCCATCGACGGCAAACAATATATCATTGTTTCCGTAAGTGGTGGTGCTTATGCTGGTGAGTTTAGAGCTTATGCTCTGCCTGACGATTAATACTTAAAATGTTTAAGGGGGTTATTTAATAAGTAACCCCCTTTTACTTGCCATTTTCAGTTTGATTTAATATTAGATGTGTATAAGTAACAAACTGAGTTAATTTGAACGATAATATCCAAAAAATGACATAATCATTGAATAGGATTATACTTTAAAACAAGCAAGACGAGATTAAAATGAAACTAACACATAGAATTTCACTTTTTGTAGCCACTGGTATTTTAGGCCTAACCATGCAGAATTCTGCTATGGCACAGCAAGGCGCCAATGTCTGGGACGGCGTTTATACAAAAGCACAAGCAGTACGCGGTGAAGAAAGCTATCAAGAACGCTGTTCCGCCTGTCACGGTGCTCAAATGCAGGGCATTGAAGAAGCCCCAACCTTAATTCAGGGCGCTTTTGTTTATAACTGGGACGGTATGCCGGTGAGCATTCTCTTCCAACGTCTACGCGAAACAATGCCACTTGATGATCCAAAGGGCACATCACGTAAGATAAAAGCAGACATTCTAGCCTATATTATGTCAAAAAATAACTTCCCTGAAGGTCAGCGACCTCTTCCATATCAAAATTCTCAACTGAAGAGAATTCAATGGAATGCTCTTAAGCCTGCGGAATAATAATCTCTTCTAGAATAGCAACTTGCGAAAAAGCCTCAAAGGTCATATGATCTTTGAGGCTTTTTTATTTACAAAAAAACAAAATCAATAATACGGGAGACTGAAATGAAATTTAATTTATTAACGCCTTTTCTGGCATGTGCGATACTGACTGCAGGATGCGCACCTGATCCACAACAGGCAGAAGAGCCTGAGGCTAGCGCCCCGCGCGCGGCCATGGACACTTCGAATGGCGAATGGCCATATTATACGGGTGATATTAAAGGCTCCCGTTATTCACCACTTGATCAGATCAATGCCGATAACTTTGAAGATCTGGAGCTTGCCTGGTCCTTTTCAACAAAGAACCTTGGTTCACGCTCTGAGTATAAGCTTGAAGTAACACCGATTATGGTTGACGGCATGCTATATGCTACGGCAGGAACACGCCGTACCGCTATCGCTCTTGACGGTGTTACGGGCGAGTTTAAATGGATGCACAGCATGGTCGAAGGCCTTCGCGGCGGCATGGCTCCGCGCCAATTATCCGGTCGTGGCCTTTCTTATTGGTCAGACGGTAATGGTGATGACCGTGTTATTTACGTAACAACTGGTTACAGAATGATTTCACTTGATGCACATACTGGTGTTCCAATTGCAGAATTTGGTCCTACTGGTGACGGCATCCTTGATCTGAAAGTCGGTGCCGTTCAAGGTAACGAAGTACAGATCGATCTGGTAACAGGTGAAATTGGTCTTCATGCTACACCAACGGTTGTTGGTGATATGATTATTGTTGGTTCAGCCATGAAAGAAGGCATGACCATTGATAACTACAACAACACTAAAGGTCTTGTTCGTGCCTACAACGTCAGAAATGGTGAACTTGTGTGGCAGTTCGATCCCATTCCACGTCCTGGTCAGTTCGGTAACGATACATGGCTTGATAATTCATGGGAAAGAAACGGTAACGCTGGTGTCTGGACACAAATCACAGTCGACGTAGAAAACGAACTTGTTTTCCTAGCCGTTGAAAGCCCATCATCGGACTTTTACGGTGGTCACCGTCCCGGTGATAACCTGTTTGGTGAAAGCCTTGTCGCTGTTGATATGAACACAGGTGAATATCGCTGGCATTTCCAGGTGGTTCATCATCCGATTTGGGATCATGACTTATCATCTGCACCACTTATTATGGATGTTGAAATTGACGGAGTTGATAGACAAATTATCGCCCTGCCGACAAAACAATCATTCATTTATGCCTTTGACCGCCTAACCGGTGAGCCGATTTGGCCAATTCCCGAAGTCGCGGTTCCACAAGGAAACGTACCGGGCGAATGGTATTCACCAACTCAGCCGAGACCTCCTCAGGACTTAATGTATGGTCGTGCGGAAATGATTGTGCCGGATGGCTTGATTGACTTTACCCCTGAAATGCGTGAGCAGGCTCTTAAAAATCTTGAGCGCTGGGTCTGGAAAGACGGCACCATGTATAACCCGCCAATAGCTGGCGATGTTAACGGTATGCTTGGCGCCATCAATGTTGGTGCCACTACGGGCGGAACCAACTGGCCGGGTGCATCGTTTGATCCTGAAACCGGGATTGTCTATGCCCCTGCAGCGACCGCTATTATTGACAGGCTTACCCTGACCCCACCACCGGAAGGATATTCAAACGTGAATTATATTTCCGGCCGGGTCGGTCAACCGTTCCGCATGGCAAATGCTTCGGGTACAGGTCAAAACCCAGACGCACCAAAAGAAGTGAACTACCCTGTTTACACTGGTCCGCGTGTGCCAGTACCAAGCCTGAATGTTGAAGGCCTTTCAATACTCAAGCCGCCATATGGTGTTCTTGCAGCGATTGATATGAATGCCGGTAAAGTTCTTTGGCGTGTGCCTCACGGCGAAACACCGGATAACGTTCGTAACCATCCTAAACTACAAGGAATGGATATTCCGCGCACAGGCCAACGTGCCAATGTGGGTGTGGTTGTCACTAAAACCCTCGTCATTGTAGGTGATCAGCAGATCACTAACCCCGGTGACCGTGAGCGCGGCGCAATGCTTCGTGCCTATGATAAAATGACAGGTGAGAATGTTGGCGAAGTTTGGATGCCAGCAGGACAATCGGGCTCGCCAATGACATATAGCATCGACGGTAAACAATATATTATGGTTTCCGTCAGTGGTGGTGCTTATTCCGGTGAGTTCAGGGCCTATGCTCTGCCTGACGATTAATAAGCAATCCTTTCTAAAATCTTGCACCAAAGCCCCTAAGGTCATATGATCTTGGGGGCTTTGTTACATAAGAGCAAAATAATTAGGGAAGAGCATATGAAGTTTAATTTAAAGACATCTTTAATGGCATTAACGGTGCTGGCTAGCGGTTTTGCGCAGGCACAAGAACCGGGCACCGATGGTGGTGAATGGCACCATTATACGGGGGATATTAAAGGCTCTCGCTATTCACCGCTTGATCAGATCAATGCTGATAATTTTGAAGATCTGGAGCTTGCCTGGTCTTTTTCCACAAAAAATCTTGGATCGCGCGCTGAATATAAACTTGAAGTGACACCGCTAATGGCAGGTGGCATGGTCTATGCCACTGCGGGCACAAGACGCGCCGCCATCGCCCTTGACGGTGCCACGGGTGAGCTAAAATGGATCCACAGTATGGAGGAAGGTCTACGTGCCGGCCTTGCCCCGCGTCAGCTATCCGGCCGCGGCCTATCATACTGGTCAGATGGAAATGGTGATGACCGGGTTTATTATGTAACTACAGGATATAAACTTATAGCCCTTAGTGCCCACACAGGCGTTCCTATTAATAGCTTCGGCATTGATGGAAACGGTATTCTTGATCTTAAAGTCGGCGTGGTTCAGGGCAATGAAGTACAGATCGATCTGGTAAGCGGAGAAATAGGCCTTCATTCAACACCAACCGTTGTTGGCGATATGATCATTGTTGGTTCTGCCATGAAAGAAGGCATGACCATTGATAATTATAATAATACCAAAGGTCTTGTCCGAGCCTTTGATATTAGAACCGGTAAATTAATATGGCAGTTTGACCCTATTCCAAGACCCGGACAATTTGGAAATGATACTTGGCTTGATAATTCATGGGAGCGAAACGGTAATACTGGTGTCTGGACCCAAATAACAGTTGATGAGAAAAACGGCCTTGTGTTCTTACCAATAGAAAGCCCGTCATCAGATTTTTATGGTGGTCACCGCCCCGGTAATAACCTGTTCGGCGAAAGCCTTGTCGCGGTTGATCTGAATACCGGTGAATATCGCTGGCATTTTCAGGTGGTTCATCATCCGATTTGGGATCATGACTTATCATCCGCCCCCCTAATTATGGATGTTGAAGTTAACGGTGAGATGCGCGAAATTATCGCCCTGCCGACAAAACAATCATTCATTTACGCCTTTGACCGCGTAACCGGTGAGCCGATCTGGGATATTCCGGAAGTAGCCGTGCCAATAGGAAACGTACCGGGTGAATGGTATTCACCGACCCAACCCCACGCACCGATGGATTTGATGTATGGGCGCGGCAAGCTTAACCTGCCTGATGATCTGATTGATTTTACACCGGAAATGCGTGCAGAGGCACTCGGTAAAATGGATCGCTGGAACTGGGATAATGATGCCAGATATAATCCGCCACTGCTTGGTGATGTAAATGGCGTGCTTGGCGCTATTAATATCGGCGCAACGGGCGGCGGTTCAAGCTGGCCCGGTGCTTCGTTTGATCCGGAAACAGGTATTCTTTACGCACAGGCACAATCATCATCGCTTGATAATCTTTCACTCGCACCGCCGCCTGAAGGTTTTTCAAATGTGAATTATATGTCCGGCCGTATAGGTGAGCCATTTCGTATGAGATACGCCGGCGGAACCGGACAGAATCCGGACGCGCCTCCCGTTGTAAGCGAATTTGAAGACCTTTCTGCCGTGCGCCCACCTATGCCTTCACTTAACGTAGAAGGACTATCGATCCTTAAGCCGCCCTACGGTGTGCTTGCTGCCATTGACATGAATGAAGGCAAATTGAAGTGGCAAATCCCCCACGGTGAAACGCCGGATAATGTCCGCTTCCATCCCAAACTTGCTGGCATGGATATTCCGCGTACAGGTCAGAAAATTGAAATTGGCCTCGTGGTGACAAAAACACTGATTATCCTTGCAGATCAAATTGTGACCAACCCCGGTGACCGTGAGCGCGGTGCTATGCTGCGCGCTTATAACAAAGAAACCGGCGTCGAAGTTGGTGAAGTATGGATGCCCGCCGGGCAGACCGGCTCACCGATGACTTATATGGTTGACGGCAAACAATATATAATTGTTTCCGTCAGTGGCGGCGCTTACCCGGGTGAATTTAGGGCTTATGCTCTACCCGATGATTAATTTTATAAACAAGGGGGCCATTTAATCGGCCCCCTTGAACTATCCCAACATTTTTCCAATTAATAAATTTAAAGATAAGAGAAAAAAATGAAATTTACCCTTACCCTGCTGGCAACATTTTGTGCCGGTCTTATTTCGTCCTACGCACAGGACACTTCAAACGGCGAATGGCCCCACTATGCGGGCGATGTAAAAGGCTCTCGTTATTCACCGCTTGATCAGATCAATGCGGATAACTTTGAAGATCTGGAACTGGCCTGGTCATTTTCAACAAAAAACCTTGGCTCACGCCCTGAATATAAGCTTGAAGTAACACCGCTTATGGTGGACGGCATGCTTTACGGAACGGGCGGCACTCGAAGAACCGCTTTTGCGCTAGATGCGCAGACGGGCGAGCTAAAGTGGCTGCATAGTATGGACGAAGGTCTTCGCGGCGGAATGGCCCCAAGGCAGCTATCTGGTCGCGGGCTTTCTTATTGGTCAGACGGAAATGGTGATGACCGTATTTTTTATGTCACAACCGGTTATAAGCTTGTAAGCCTTAATGCTCATACCGGCGTGCCGATTGCGGATTTTGGTGAAAACGGGAGTGGCGTTCTTGATCTAAAACTCGGTGCCGTTCAGGGCAATGAAGTTCAGATTGACCTGGTGACAGGCGAAATTGGTCTTCATGCAGCACCAACAGTGGTTGGCGATATGATCATTATCGGTAATGCCATGAAAGAAGGGCTAACCATTGATAATTATAATAACACTAAAGGACTGGTTCGTGCATTCGATACGAGAACCGGTAAATTAGTATGGCAGTTTGATCCTATTCCGCGCCCGGGTCAGTTTGGTAATGATACATGGCTTGATAATTCATGGGAAAGCAATGGCAGTACCGGTGTGTGGACACAAATAACAGCAGACGAAAAAAATGAGTTGGTTTATTTGTCCGTAGAAAGTCCGTCTTCAGATTATTACGGTGGCCACCGTCCTGGCGATAATCTGTTTGCTGAAAGTATTGTTGCCGTTGATATGAGCACTGGTGAATATCGCTGGCATTTCCAAGTGGTTCATCATCCAATTTGGGGCCATGATCTTTCTGCGGCACCAATGGTTATGGATGTTGAAATTGATGGGCGGATGCGTGAAATTCTTGCGGTTCCAACCAAACAGGCCATGCTCTTTGTTTTTGACCGCATTACTGGCGAGCCGATCTGGCCGATTGATGAAGTGGCGGTCCCTGCTGGAAATGTGCCCGGTGAATGGTATTCGCCGACCCAACCACGGGTAATGGATAAATTAAACTATGGCCGTTCTGAAATGGATGTGCCCGGTGACCTGATCGACTTTACTCCCGAAATGCGCGCTGAGGCCCTAAAAAAGCTTGAACGTTGGGAGTGGGAAGAAGCAACACTTTATAACCCACCAATACTCGGTGATGTGAATGGAAAGCTTGGTGCTATAGCGCTGGGCAATTCCGGTGGTGGTACAAACTGGGCTGGTGGGGCGTTTGACCCTGAAACTAGCATTCTTTATGCACCGGCAAACGTATCGGCCATAGGTGGTATTTCGCTTTCCCCACCGCCCGATGGTTATTCAAATGTAAACTATCTTCAAGGCAGAAGCGGACAGCCTTTTAGAATGGCGCTTGCCGGCGGTACAGGTCAAAACCCAGGTTCGCCTAAGGAAGTGAGCTATCCGGTTTATGATGGCCCACCGGTGGTTATTCCGCGTCTTAATGTAGAGGGGCTTTCAATATTAAAGCCGCCATACGGCATCATTGCGGCCATAGACATGAAAAAAGGTGAAATCCTTTGGCGCCTTGCCCACGGTGAAACTCCCGATAATGTAAGAAACCATCCTAAGCTTCAAGGAATGGACATCCCGCGTACCGGTCAGCGTGGTAGCGTTGGCATGATGGTGACAAAAACATTGGCCATTGCCGGTGATATGCTTGTTACCAACCCGGGTGACCGTGAACGCGGCGCAATGCTGCGGGCTTATAATAAAATGACAGGCGAGCAGGTCGGTGAAGTATGGATGCCGTCACGGCAATCAGGATCACCAATGACATATAGTGTGGACGGCAAACAATATATTGTCGTTGCCGTAAGTGGCGGCTCATATGTTGGTGAGATCAGGGCTTACGCACTACCTGATGACTAAATAAATAAAAGCCCCCGGTGAAATACATCACCGGGGGCTTTTTTAAAATCTCTCTGAATTCACTTAACTTTGTTTGTTAAGTTCTCCAGCGGGCCATAATGGTCCTTGATCCATTGATGGAATATCTTTAATTCCTTTGTAAATGAACTTCTGGATACGCTTACCTTCGTAAGTTTCAGTCGTATAGATGTTACCTTTAGAATCGGTCGCAAGACTATGTGGAGCAAACCAAAGACCAGGTTGACGACCACCGCCACCGAACTTGGTTAGTACTTCCATAGTAGAACGCTCAATGATGTAAACACGTTGGTTTTGACCATCAGCAAGGTAAATATATTTCTGAGCTTCATCACGTGAGAAATCAAGATCCCAGGTCGAACCTTGAGAACCCGTTTCAGGCGCGATTAAAATCTCACTTTTGTAGTTACCCGCATGATCAAAGATTTGAATACGGTCACTGGAGCGGTCACAAACATAGAGAAGACCGTCATTTGATGGTTCAACACAGTGAACAGGACCAGTGAAGGTTCTGTTTGGTGGTGTTGACGGATCATGACGATATCTTTCTGTCGGATCAACGATTTCTTTAGCGCCATAAGCACCCCAGTAACGTTTAAATTCACCCGTATCAGCGTCTAGCACGGCAATACGTCTGTTACCATAACCATCAGCAATGAAGGCCTCGTTTGATTCTGCAACAACAGAGATTTTAGCAACACGAGAAAAGTGAGTTGTGTCGTTACTATCAGATTCTACAATACCAGGTGTACCATACTGGGCAATGAATTTACCGTCACGGGTAAATTTAAGGATGTGGCTGTCTCCGCCGCCATTACCACCGATCCAGATGTTACCATGATGGTCAATTTCTATACCATGGTTTGATGATGGCCATGTGTAAGGCGCACCTTCAACCGGGCCGCCCCATGCGTTAACGACATTACCGTCAGGATCAAATTCAATAATGGGTGGTGCTGGTGTACAGCAAATAGAAACACCCGTTGCAAGACCGATTTCAGTTCTTGTGCCAAAAATACCTTCGCCGCTTGCACGGTGAACGATAAAGATATGGTCACGTTCGTCAATCGCTACGCCGATCACGTTACCGAGGATCCATTCATTTCCGAGTGGTTGTGGCCAAAATGGATCAACTTCAAATGAAGGCGCTTGCGGTGCTTGTGCAGTTGCACCATCACCCGTGCCAACAAATTGTTGCCCAAGGCCTAAACCGACGAGAGAAACAGCAAACGCAGCTCCCATCAAAACCTTACTTTTTAATTTCATAATCTTAATTCCCTATTTCGTTTTATTTAGTCAGCTTAACATAACATTTTAGCGTTTTCCCATGCTGAACACTAGACGTGGCGAAATGATACAATATTTCGTTGATACGTGCAAGGTCCTACAGAATCCAACCAAAACAAAAAAACCCCCGGCGAAATAAATCGTCAGGGGTTTAATTTTTTCTAACTGAACGAAAGCGGCTTAGTTAAGCTCGGCCGCTGGCCATAGTGCACCTTGGTCCGCTGAAGGAATCGCTGTGATTCCTTTAGCAATGAACTTTTGGATACGCTTACCTTCGTAAGTTTCAGTCGTATAGATGTTACCTTTAGAATCGGTTGCAAGACTATGTGGAGCAAACCAAAGACCAGGTTGACGGCCACCGCCACCGAACTTGGTTAGTACTTCCATAGTAGAACGCTCAATGATGTAAACACGTTGGTTTTGACCATCAGCTAGGTAAATATATTTTTGAGCTTCATCACGTGAGAAATCAAGATCCCAGGTCGAACCTTGAGAGCCTGTTTCAGGGGCGATCAAAATTTCACTTTTATAGTTACCCGCGCGATCAAAGATTTGAATACGGTCAGAAGTACGGTCACAAACATAGAGAAGACCGTCATTTGATGGTTCAACACAGTGAACAGGACCAGTAAAGGTTCTGGACGGTGGTGTTGAGGGATCATGACGATATCTTTCAGTTGGATCAACGATTTCTTTGGCGCCATAAGCACCCCAGTAACGTTTAAACTCACCCGTATCAGCATCTAGCACGGCAATACGTCTGTTACCATAACCATCCGCGATGAAGGCTTCGTTTGTTTCTTCAACAACGGAGATTTTAGCAACACGAGAGAATTTTGATGTGTCATTGCTGTCAGGCGTTGCGATACCAGGTGTGCCGTACTGAGCAATGAATGTGCCGTCGTTTGTGAATTTAAGGATATGACTGTCGCCACGGCCGTTTCCGCCGATCCAAACGTTGCCTTTGTGGTCAACTTCGATACCGTGGTTTGATTCGGGCCAAGTATAAGGTGCGCCTTCAACAGGGCCGCCCCATGCTCTTACCAGATTTCCGTCCGCATCAAATTCAACAATAGGAGGAGCCGGTGTACAGCAGATACTTGTACCTAACTGAAGTCCTAGCTCAGCGAATGGTTTAAAGATACCTTCGCCCCAAGCACGGTGAACAATATAGACATGATCGCGTGCATCAACAGCAACACCGATTACATTCCCCAAAATCCAGCCATTTGGTAGTGGTTGTGGCCAAAACGGATCAACTTCGAATGAAGGGGCTTGTGGTGCTTGCGCAGTCGCGTCGCCACTTGTTCCTACAATGGATTGTCCCAGGCTTAAACCGATGAGAGAAACCGCAAACGCAGCCCCCATCAATACCTTGTTTTTTAATTTCATGATTTTATTCCATTTTAATTATTATTTATTCAGCTTGGCATAACATTTAAGCGATTTCCCTAGCTAAACCCTATGTCGTGGCGAAATGTTACAGTATTTCATTAGTGCGTTCAAGCATTGAATCTGTTACACATCATTCTTTAAAATTTGACTCTTTGCTCGGGTTTTTTTATGAAGTAACTCGACAACTTGAAAATTCAGGATATTTTGCACATAATGACCAATAGAAAACCAACCACAATAACCAAACGGTTTATTTTTACCGCTTTGATGATGATTTCTTTTCTGGCTTCACCGCTGGCGACAATAGTGAAAGCCCATGATATTCCCATGTCGGTAACGGTACATATGTATGTAAAACCAGAAGGGAATACCCTTAAACTTTTACTTAGAGTTCCGCTCGAAAGCATGAGTGAGCTTGTCTATCCTACTTGGGGTCCGGGCTATCTTGATTTTGAAAACGCCGATCCCATACTTCTTGACGCGGCCCATGTCTATCTTACGGAAGAGTTGCAAGTATACGAAAATGGCGTCCTTATCGAAGATAAAATGATCACCGCCTACCGTGCCACTTCACCGCAGGACCGCTCGATCCAGAATTGGGATACAGCCATTGAAAATATCAATAAGCCTGCTTTTACAAATGAAGAAAGGCTTTATTACGGTCAGGCCGTGCTTGATGTTCTTTATGAATTTCCAATTTCTTCTGACCAGTCTCAATTTTCTATTAACCCAACCTTAAATAAGCTGGCGAGCATCACAAATACGGTGCTTAGATTTATGCCTGCGGGTACTGGCGAGCGTGTGTTTAATTATATGGGTAATCCGGGCGTTGTTGAGCTGGACCCGAGCCTAATGCATGCACTATATGAATTTAGTGAACTTGGTTTCTTTCATATCCTTGAAGGAATAGACCATATTCTATTCTTACTGTGCCTTGTCATTCCACTTCGCAGCTTCCGCGCCCTTATCCCGGTGGTGACCTCTTTTACAATTGCCCATTCCATAACGCTTATTTCAACGGCCTTTGGACTTGCGCCACAAGCCATATGGTTTCCGCCGCTGATTGAAACGTTGATTGCGTTATCTATTGTTTATATGGCCTTTGAGAATATTGTCGGTGCAAAGCTTGAGAAAAGGTGGATCGTCGCCTTTGGCTTTGGTCTTGTCCACGGCTTCGGCTTTTCGTTCCTGCTTTCTGATAGCATGCAATTTGCCGGATCACATCTCTTTACGTCGCTTCTTTCCTTTAACCTTGGTGTTGAAATTGGCCAACTGTTTATATTGGCGCTGGTGCTGCCTGCGCTTAATTTGCTGTTTAAATATGTGGTGGCGGAAAAAACGGGTGCTATTCTACTTTCCGCTCTCGTCGCGCATAGTGGCTGGCACTGGATGACGGAACGTAATGATCGCTTAAACGAATATATATTTGTCATGCCGGAAATAAACGCCGCATTTTATGCTGAACTTATGCGCTGGGGCATGCTGGCGATCATCATCGCTATCGCATCGTGGTTGATGTATGAACTTTCAAAATGGATCAGTAAAAGAACATAAATATTATCTTAGAGAGATAAATGCCCGGTCTTAACAAAAATCAAAGCACCATCTTCTTTAGTAAAGGGATGATGCTTGCTTAGGTGAGGTGATCTTAGCCATGTCCCCTTGGGATAGACGCCGTGCTCATCATGAAAGGTGCCTTCAAGAACAAATATTTCTTCGCCGCCCCAATGTTGGTGGGGCTGAAACATTGTGTTTGGCGCCCATTTAACCAGTGCCGCATGCTCAGTGCCATATTCATGAAGCCCCATAACTGATAATCCTGGAACAAGGCCCTGAAACCACTGGGCTTCATTTGTGTTAACTGAGAATTGTTTCTGGTCCTCCGCTTCAAACTGACAGAGCTTAACAAATATTGTTGCCCCCTCATCACCGATTCGCGGTGTATGAGCTGTGCCGATCGGGTTTCTTATATAATTGCCTGCCGGATAATCTTGATGTTCATCAGAAAAAACACCTTCAAGAACGAAAAACTCTTCACCGCCGTCATGAGTATGCGGTGAAAATTCGCTGTTTGGTGAAAATCTTACAATAGTCGTCGCCCGCGCCACTTCATCACCAATACGGTCAAGCATCATCCGCTCCACACCTGGCATAGGTGAGGGGACCCATTTATAATCTTCGGGTCTGATAACAACCGACTGATCAAAATCTGCATTAAGTTTCATGAATTTTTTTCTTTAATTAAAAAAGCCCCCATACTGTTCAATATGAGGGCTTTTAGAAAAAAGTCTATTTTAATTTCTACGGCGTGGTTCGCCTCTATATGATTTTGGTACATATTTACGCATTCTTCTTTGCGCAACTTCCGCACCATATACATTACCAGCCTCGTCAGCTGTAACGCCTTCAGCAACGCTGGTGCCGGGAGCATATCCCTGGGTTGGATCAGGAATAAAGCCCGTTACCCAACCTGTTATCGCGCTACCGATGCGAATGCCACGTTCCCAACCAGGGTTACGCTGAAATCCGGTGTTTGATTCGCTATCTGCAGAATAAAGGATGTCATTACCATCAATATAAAGACCACTTGGACGGCCAAACTGCGTCCACTGATCAAGGTGATTACCATCGAAGTCAAATATTTGCACACGAGCGTTATGACGGTCACCAACATACAGTTTATTTTCTGAACTAATGGCAAGAGCATGTGGCTCGCGGAATTGACCACGTTCGGAACCTGTTTCACCAAATTCCATAATATATTCACCTTTGCTGTTATATTTAACAACACGGTTATTGCCGCCTGCACCATGACCATCAGCAACAAAAATATCACCGTTTGGTGTCACTGCCACATCGTTTGGATTATTGAAGACATATTTATCCTGTCCACCAACGCCGGCTGTACCAATTGACATTAGAAGCTCGCCGTCTGGGCTAAATTTATGAACCTGATGGCCTTTCATACGCTCTGCGTCACCGCGCGCGTCAGCAATCCACAGGTTTCCGTCCGGATCAACATGAAGACCATGCGGCCAAACGATCATGTTTTTACCGAAGCTTTTTAAGATATTACCATCCACATCAACAAGCATAATCGGATCTACATCAGGTGTATCAAGACAGTTTGTGTTACCGCCGCAGCGTTCTGCCACCCAGATATTGCCATCACCGGCATAATAAACCGTACTGGTTGATCCCCAGTCGCGGCCATCGGGAAGTTCAATCCATTCGCCTTGGATAGGCTCATACGGATTTCCCTGCGCCATTGCGGACGTGGTAAACGCAGCCGTAACGACCGCCGCTCCGAAAAGTACTTTCGCTAAATTTTTATTCATCTTCATCTAAGTTTCCTCCTTATTTTGAAATTATTATATTTATTTGAGTATCCCCACTCTAATGGACAGCATTGGACAATAAATTGAACGGTTTGTAAAGGTTAACTTGACGCCGGCTCTATAAAGTGAGTTTTATTTATCGGGCATTTCAATGAATACTTTTAGTCCACCAAATTGATCGGACCGTGAGTATTTTATCCGCGCATTGTTTAAATCTATTATCTCGCGCACTATAGATAAGCCAAGACCGTGACCGTCACCTGCCTCGTCAAGACGGGTGCCGCGCTTTTCAATCTGGGCAATGAGGTCCTCTTTTATGCCAGGGCCATCATCTTCAATGATAAAATTCAAACCTTGTTGCGTTTTTATCTTGATGGAAACTTTCCTCACGGCATTTTTACAGGCATTATCCAGCAAGTTACCAAAAAGTTCCATCATATCGTGCCGGTCACCAATATAGGTGGCATCAGGATCAATATCTAATTCAAAGGATAGGTCTTTATCGCGATATATTTTTTTTAGCGTTGAAATCAAGGGATCCATTAGATCAGCAAGATCAATTTTTTGACCATGAACGGATGAGCCAATAATGCGCGCACGCTTTAATTCGCTGTTAAGCTGATGTTTAATCTGATCAGCCGCACCAATGATTTCTTGTGACGTTTTAACTTCATCAATTCCGGTCACACTTTGCTCAATAAGCGCCAACGGTGTTTTTAGGGCGTGGGCCAGATTGCCAAGCGCGGTTGTTGATCTTTTGATACGGTTATCAACCATAACCATAAGCTTGTTAATTTCCTTAACAAGCGGCAACACTTCTTCAGGAACGGCTTCATTTAAGAAACTTTTCTCTCCTGATCCGATAAGGGATAATTCTTCTGTTGTTGTGCGAAGTGGGGCCATGCCCCGATTTACAATGATGCGCTGTAGCAGCATTAAAAAGATAATGATCCCGCCATTTAAAAATACCAGCGCAATCGTAAGCGACTGCAAACTATCGGTAATTGGGGTATAATCCTCAGATACGGCGATCAGGACGGTTTGCCCTTCTTTTGAATACCCGCCTTCAAGTGTAAGTAGTGTCTGCTCCGTCGGTCCTTCATTTTGAAAAATCGCGGTCTCACCAACATTCAGTTCCGATACGGACATTGTTTTATCCCAAAGGGAACGGGATAAATAAGTTTCATGCTCCATTTCAACCCGAAAATAATGACCCGAGAAAGGCTGGAGGAATATGGGATTGAGAGTATCTTCATTAAGACGTAATTTTCCATCTGCGTCGGGCCGCAAATTTGCCAGAAGGGCATCCGTATCATGCTGAAGACGCGTCTGAACAAAGTCTTCACCAAAGCTGTTAAAAAAAACCACATTAATGATAATAAGAGAGCTAAAAAAAATCAGCGAAATAATAAAAACACCAATATTAAGACGGGATTTAAGACTGCTCATTGCTCATCCCCGAAAATATACCCTTGGCCCCGCTTGGTTCTGATCAGATCATCACCAAGAAGATTACGAAGCCGTCTGATGTAAACTTCTATGACATTACTGTCTTTGTCGGAATGATCATCATAAATATGCTCTGTAAGCTGCTGCTTTGAGAGAATTTCATTTTGATGCATCATCATATAGCGAAGCAACCGAAATTCTGTTCCTGTTAACGAGTGTTCCTGATTATCTTCTGTTTTGACGCATTGTTTTTGCTCGTCAAGGGTCATACCTGATACGGAAAGGGATTTTCCAACTTTCTGATTTGCCCGCCTGATCAGCGCGTTAATTCGCTCTAGAAGTTCTTCAAAATGAAAAGGTTTGCCCAAATAATCGTCAGCGCCTGCCTGAAAGCCATCTACCCGTTCCTGCCAATCATCGCGGGCAGTTAAGATTAGCACTGCGAGGCTGTTACCCTTGGCGCGCCAGTTTTTCAGCACTTCTATTCCGGAAAGATCAGGCAGACCAATATCAAGGATGATGACATCATATGGTATTTCATCGCCCATAAATTCGGCGTCAATACCAGTATCAACCAGATCAACGGCAAAGCCTTTCTGCCTAAGATCATCAGCAAGCCTTGGCCCTAATTTTGGATCATCTTCCACCAATAATAGGCGCACATTAATCCTCCAGTAAGCGTGAAGCGTCTTCACCTGTTTTAGCGTCTAAATAATAAGTTACCACAACACCGTTCGTTTTTAAAATTTCAATTTGATAAATTAGTACATCATCATAATTGAGTAACTCAACTTCGAGCATGCGGTCATTTTTATCCTTATTGATCTTTTCTATAACAGCTTCGAGGCTAAGTACATCTCCGCTTTTAAGAATTTCGCTAAGTTCTTCTTTGCTTAGATGGGTCGATTCAAATTGTTGTTCTTGCTGTGCAGCATATGCATATGAGCCACCGATTAGCAAAATAATCATGGCCGTTAAGACTTTTTTTATGGATGTAAATCTAGATTTCATCATATGACATCAAATTCCCAGCATCAATAAGCGGTCTTATCATATAATGAATATCGCCACTTGCAAATTGCTTCTTTAATCGCTTTAGAATATTTTTTGCTACATCCAATTCGACATGGGTCTGAAACATCACTCTGGCTGATTTCCCTGTCACACGTTCCGACATGGACATATGAGCTTCTTTTGAGGATCCGTGACCATAGATTGGAAAACTGTTAAAGCCGTCTATATCGTCTTGCTCCAACAACCAGTCGATAATCACATCTTCAAGTGCCACAGGTGATATTATTGTCAGCATTGAAATATTCATGATAAGGCCTCCTGTTCAGTTTTATGGCCAAAGCGCCTGTATAAAATCGGTAGTAGTATCAGCGTGAGTAGTGTTGAAGTGACCAAACCGCCAATAACCACTATAGCCAAAGGACGCTGAATTTCTGATCCCGGACCGGAAGCAAATAATAACGGAACAAGGCCAAAAGCTGCAATGCTCGCCGTCATCAATACGGGCCTTAAGCGGCGCACCGCGCCTTCGGTGATCACTTCAGATATTGATTTTCCTAAAGCATGGAGCTGATTAAAATAGCTTAACATCACCACACCATTAAGCACCGCAATACCGAGCAGGGCAATAAAGCCGACCGAGGCCGGCACGGAAAGATATTCACCAGAAAGCCACAGCGCGATAATACCGCCCGTCATGGCAAAAGGAATATTACTAAGTACCAAAAGCGCCTGACGGATTGATTTGAAGGTAACGAAAAGCAGCAGGAATATAAGCCCAAGCGCCACAGGAACCACAATACCTAGCCTTGCCGCGGCCCGTTGCTGGTTTTCAAATTGCCCGCCCCATTCAAGGGTATAACCACTGGGGAGATTTACATTTTGTGCCGTAAGCGTCTTGGCCTCTTCGACAAAACCGACCAGATCGCGGTTTGCCACATTGGCGATAACAACAACCATGCGGGAACTTTTTTCGCGCTGCACCGATACCGGTCCTTCTACACGTTCAATTTCGGTGACCATAGAAAGTGGCACTCGTCTGCCTTCAGGAAGAGTTATCAGTAAATTTTCAAAATCGGCCGGTGAATTTCGGATATCTTCCGAGCCTTTAACAACAATGGGGGTACGGCGCGCTCCTTCATAAACAAGTCCCACATTTAAGCCTTCAATTTGACTCCTGAGCAGCTCTGTTATTTCATCAACTGATAAACCAAGCCGTCCAGCGGCCATTATATCGACATTAAGTCTTAAATACTGCGCCCCTTCATTAGCCGGTTTATAGACATTATCCGCCCCTTCAATATTGCCTATAAGGCTCACGAGTTGCTCACCAATACTATTTAGCTGGTCCTGATCTTCACCAAAAATTTTAATGGCGATATCACCGCGCACACCGGTCAACATTTCAGAAACGCGCATTTCAATAGGCTGGGTAAAGTTGTATGCAATACCCGGCACTTCTGACATAACTTTATCTATGTTGGCAATCAGTTCTTCTTTCGATGCCACTTGCCATTCTTCTTCGGGTTTAAATACCAGAAATCCGTCCGTTTCATTAAGCCCCATTGGATCAAGACCAATTTCATCCGAACCCGCCCGCGCCACAACGCCAGCAATTTCCGGAATATTCTTAAGTAATAGTTGCTCAATATTATTATCAATTTCCAATGATTTTTCGAGCGTAATGGACGGTAATTTCTCCCACTGAACAATCACATCCCCTTCGTTCATTGTCGGCATAAAGGTTTTACCGACTTGAAAATAAATAAAGGCCGCAACAATCAGCAACGCGCCCGAACAAAGAGCTACTTTCTTCGTGTTCGCCAGTGACCAATTAAGCATTGGTATATAAAGCTTCTGCAAAAGAACGACAAATTTTGTATCGGCGTGGGCCGTCTTACTCGGTAAGTATGACGCCATTACCGGAATGACCGTTAGCGATAAAATCAACGACGATGTCAGGGCAAATACGATGGTAAGCGCTACAGGTGAAAATAATTTTCCTTCCAGTCCCTGCAGCGATAAAAGCGGCAGAAATACAATAATAATGATCAGCATTCCCGATGTCACGGGTAGCGATACTTCACAAACCGCACGGTATATTAAATGAAGCCGGGGATGTTTTCCTTTATTTTCATGGGACAGATGAGTGACAATATTTTCAACTACCACCACCGCCGCGTCGACGAGTATGCCGATGGCAATGGCCAGTCCGCCAAGGCTCATCAGATTAGCCGACATACCAAACTGGTTCATCCAGATGAACGTTGCCAGTGCCGCCAGCGGTAAAATTAGCGCGACAGTAAGCGCAACACGGATATCACCGAGGAATATAAGCAGTAATATTAAAACCAGAATAATGGCTTCACCAAGTGCCGTTGAAACCGATCCGATCGCCTTATCGATCAGCATACCGCGGTCATAAAATACATTAATAGAAATATCATCCGGTAGGCTGGCTTCGATATCAGCAATTTTTTCATTTATACCAAAGACGACATCCTGTGCATTGGCGCCTCTCAGGCTTAAAACAAGTCCTTCAACGGCTTCGCCCTTGCCGTTTGCCGTAACACCGCCGTAGCGCGTGATTGATCCGATACTAACTGACGCCACATCACCAATACGGATCGGCTCATGCTGGCTCTCACGGACGATGATATTTTCAACGTCTGCCAATTCAGTGATACTGCCGCTTGTGCGAACCAGTAGCACTTCCTCGCCTTCATTAAGGCGTCCGGCACCGTCATTTTTATTATTTACTTCAATGGCCTCTATCAGTTCAGAAATTGTGATTCCCTGTGCCAGCAAGGCGGCGTTATCTGGCATAATTTCAAAAGTTTTCACGTGCCCGCCCAGAGCATTAACATCCGCAACACCCGCAACACCGCGCAATGAGGGACGGATTACCCAATCAAGCAGGGATCTTTTTTCCATCAAAGTCATACTGTCGCCTTCGATGGTGAACATAAACATTTCACCAAGCGGGGTCGTCATAGGGGCAATGCCGCCGGTAACACCGGGTGGCAGGTCTTCCATTATAGCATTTAAACGCTCCGACACCTGCTGACGGGCCCAGTAAATATCGGTACCTTCTTCAAAATCAATGGTGATATCAGTAAGGGCATATTTGGAAATAGAGCGCAGCATGCTTTGATTAGGCAAGCCAAGCATCTCAACTTCGATAAGCGCCGTGATACGTTGCTCAATCTCTTCCGGGGTCATGCCCGGTGCTTTTAAAATAATTTTTACCTGGGTTGTTGATACATCCGGATAAGCATCAATTGGCGTATTACCAAATGATATCCATCCTCCGGCAATTACCAGTGCCGAAAGAAGCAGAATAATCAATCGCTGGGTCAGCGAGAATTGAATGAGCTTTTTAAGCATTAGTCATCACTCCCCAATCCCTCTAACATTCCTTTTAACGTGGCTAGTCCTTTAATGGCGATCTGATCGGTTGAACTGATCTGTGCATCCACCACGAGTGACTGTCCTTCATCGGCAATTATACGCGCAGGTTTTAAAGTAAACCCGTTCTGATCCCTGACAAAGAGCGTCACTTCATCGCCGCTACGGATCACAGCGCCGGTTGGAATACGGTAAAAATCACCTTGGGCAACTTTTTGCTCGAGATGAGCTTTGATAAACTGGCCGGGAATAAACTGGTTTTGGCCTTGCTCAAGCAAGCCACGAACAATAATCCCCTGATCATCATCATGAACCATTTGACCAATAGTGATGATATTACTCTCAACATCCGAGCCTTCGATGGTGATTTTATTGCCAATTTCAATAGATGTTCGCATCATATAGGGCACGTGAATTTCTACCCAAAGCGGATCGATCTGCCCCACATGATAAAGGGAGACATCTTCGTCTACATGTTCACCGGTTTTCACGGTTTGCTCCAGCACAACGCCATCAAACGGCGCGGGGATAACCATTGTTCTTTTCATTACGCGGGAATTTTTAAGCTGGGTAATCTCATCATCGCTCAAACCTGAAAAATGTAATGACTGATAGCTTCTATAAAGGGATGCTTCAGCTTCCTGCAGGGCGGCCTGACCATTTAAATATGATTTTTCAGAAATGATGCCTTCTTCCATCAATTCTTCATTTTTTTGATGATTTCTTGTCATCATGGTTTGATTTGATAGTGCTTCGAGATAGTCCTGCTGTGCTTCTAAAAAAGCCGGGCTTGAAATTTCGGCCAGCTTCTGTCCTGCTGTTATTTGATCACCTTCAGCCACGTAAAGAACATTTACCAATCCCGGAAGCATCGGGTTTAACACCCTGACTTGTGCATTAGGGATAACTATTTTTCCCGGCACACTACGGCTCCAAACAGCAGAAATAAGATCAGCCTGTTGGGTTTTTATACCAAGATTATCTATTTGTGACTGGTTCAGTTTTAATTGACCTTGAGCATATGACGCCTGCAAACTTGCCATAAACAAACAGGCCACAATAGTGATTATTTTTTTCATGGCAGTAAAACTCCCTTAATTTGGTTATGGCGGGCAATGGACCGCTTGCATTCAATAATTTTCTGACTGTTTTCAGCCGATGATTGGAAATACTGTTCCTGAACTTTAAGAAGTTCAATAAGATCACTTTCACCCATATCAAAAGCCTTCTGACTGAGCCGCAGGTTTTCTTGAGCCATTTCAAAATGGCTGCTTGAATAGGGAAGTTGAATTTCACACACTTCAAGATCATGTTCTGCTTCGTGCAGATGAAGGCGGTGATCACGCTTTACTAGTTCATTTTCTCTTTCTGCTTGCGCAAGTTCCACCGCGGCGGCAGCACGTTTTGATGTCATATGAACACCAGAACCAAGGGGCACAGAAAAACCGACACCAAAACTATCGATATTACGGTCGAGGAATGAGCCGCTTTCGCGCTTAACGCCTACGGATAGTGTCGGCGCACGGCTCCAGCTGCTTTTGCTGACCCTGTACTGCGCTTCCATAAAGTCTACTTTGGCTTGGGCCAATTCAAGTAGTGGGACGCTTTCGCCGTCATTTTCATGGTTTACTTCTTCGTCAAAATAAGCCGGCATTTCCAAAAGGCCTGTAATGGCTTCATATTCCCTTGCCGCATGGATATATTCTGCCTCGGCCTCAACAAGAGCCATTTTTCTGCTCATTATTTCTTTTTGACTAAGAAGTTCATCGCGCCGTGGAAGGTTTCCGGCTGTGATTTTCTTACTGATATCCCTATCTAAATCCACGGCAGTTTTTAGATTATCCCTGCTTTGCTGTAAAGCGGCATCGGCGAGGGTAATTTCCCAAAGCATTTCACGGACCTGACCGGTCACGCTGAATAGTACCAAATCTTGATATGCCTCAGCTTCGCGGGATGATACACGAGCCTTCTGGCGACTAGCGGCCTTTTGGCCGGGCATCCATAACGGCAAATCAACGCCGCCTTCATATTCTCGCATGCCCTGGTTCGAAAAATAACGGTCATTTTGAAGCTGAAAAGAAATTGCCGGTGTGTCTGAAAACAGACTTGAGGCTTTTGCCGACAACGCATCTGCATTTTGTTCTTTTGAACTCACAACCAACCCATCGGGCGAGAGTGACAATGCTGCGTTCACGACATCCTGCACGGTCACTGTCTCACTTGGCGTAATTTCAAATTCCAAGGCTTCATTTTGCTGTGCTCCAGCACCATAGTGCCAAGTAACCAGCGCTATAAAAAGCAACCTATATAACATTTTCAATACTCCGTTTATTCGTTACATCCTTGATAGCAAATGGAGCTTAAACGAAACTGAAAATGGCAAAATGTTCTTTATGACTATGATTTCTCGTTGATTTCTCGTTTTTTACTTTCTATTTCTGAACCCTCTATATAAATTGCATCAATGGGTATCAATAAAGGTCAGAATAAATAATGCACACACTGGAAAACTTAACCATTATCTGGATAGGGGTTTTGCTTGCCCACTTTATGGCGAGGGCCACACGGCTTACGCCGGTGCTGTTTTATCTGTTCATGGGCGCGGTTTATGTCAACACTGGCATACTTCCTACCGAACCCGGTGAATTTATCCGTGTTTTTGCAGAAATTGGCATTATTCTGATTATGTTTGCGCTTGGTTTTGAAGAAAGTACTGATAATTTTATAGCTGGCGTTAAGCGGAGCTGGGGTATTGCTTTTTTTGGGGGTATTTCGCCCTTTTTAACGGCTTATTTGCTCGCTCTTTATTTCTGGGAAGACACTAATATGGCCCTTGTAGTCGGGCTTGCCATGGCCGCGACCGCTGTGTCGCTGACCTTAATGTCCTTAAAGAGCGAAGGACTAAATAAAACCCGCGCCGCAACAGGCATTATGACATCGGCCTTGCTCGATGATATTGCTTCACTGGCAATGGTGGCGGTTATTATACCGATCGCTAGTGGTCAAGCATCTGTCGGGCTGCTAAGCGTTGGGCTTATTATGTTAAAAGCGGTTGGCTTTTTTATCGTCGTTGCCATTCTCGCCGTCTGGGTTCTTCCGAGCGAATCAAAAGGTCCACTTTATTTTGTGCCAGGATTGGGCAGATTTGGCATCAATCATATATTTTCCTTCACGCGCGGCCAGAGGACTTTGGTCATTTTGATTTTCGTTATGCTGGTGGCAATCAGTTCTCATGCACTCGGCCTCCACCCGGCCGTGGGCGCTTATATGGCCGGGCTTATTTTACGGGAAGAATATTTTAAAAAAGCGCCCACTGCTATTGTTGGTGTCGAAGAAGATGACGATGCGCCGGAAGATTTTAAAACTATCAAACGGCTTATTGATAATGTGGCCTTTGTCTGGATTGGTCCGGTATTTTTCGTTGCTCTGGGTGCCAAAATTATCTTTGACTGGGATCTGTTGGTTTCCGTAGTGCCTTACGTGGCAGCACTGACGATCACGCTGATCATTGTTCAAATAATTTCAGCAGGGGTAGCGGCAAGATATACAGGGGGATTTAATTTTGAAGAAAGCGTTATGATCGGTCTTGGCATGCTCGGGCGGGCAGAACTTGCCTTTGTGGTGATGGATATCGCTTATGTACAAAATGACATTTTAACAGATGCGGCCTTCTATACGCTGATGGTTACGGCTTTCTTCATGAATATATCTGTGCCGCTTGGTATTCGGTTTTGGAAACCATATTTCGTCAAATCTGGTGGCAGTTAAAATTCCGAGATAACAGTAACGCCGGTTCCTTCAAATTTATCCATATTGATCAATGCATTGATGGCCCCCTCAAGATTTATTTCCCGCCCTATTAATTTTTCAGGCATGAGCTTGCCTTTGGCTATCATGTCCATCATTTCAGGATAGCGGTGCGCTGCCATTCCGTGGCTGCCGATAATTTCAAGTTCATTTGCCACCACTATATCCATTGGCAGTTTCGGGCTGCTTTGATCCGCAACAAGAAGGCCTACCTGAATATGTTTGCCGCGTTTCCTTAAGGAGCGAATTGAATTTTCACAAGTTAGCGGATTTCCAAGCGCGTCCATTGAAATATGAGCGCCCCGTCCCGTTACGTCATGAATAGCTTCGGGTATATTCCCGACTGAGCTAGCATTAAGTGTTGCATCCGCCCCTATTGATTTTGCAAAATCCAGTTTCTTATCATCAATATCAACGGCGATGACTTTTGCGCCAAACGCCTTGGCTATCATAATAGCGGAAAGGCCAACACCACCGCATCCGTGAACGGCCACCCACTGTCCCGCGCTCACCTTGCCCTGATCAACAATGCCGCGGTATGATGTAATAAAGCGGCACCCCAGGCTCGCGGCTGTAACAAAGGAAATTTGCTCTGGTAGGCTAACCAAATTAATATCTGCTTGGTGAATAGAAACATATTCTGCGAATGATCCCCAATGGGTAAAGCCGGGTTGGAACTGATTATCGCATACCTGCTGATTACCACTGTCGCACTGCGGGCAATGCCCGCAACCACCAACAAATGGCACCGTAACCCGCTGACCTATTTTCCAGTTTTTAACATCTTTACCGACCGCTTCAATAATCCCGGCAAGCTCGTGACCCGGCACGTGGGGCAGTTTAATATCCGGATCATGGCCTACCCAGCCATGCCAATCACTTCGGCAAACCCCGGTCGCCATAACCTTTACCACGACACCATGATTTACCGGTGTCGGGTCAGCAACATTTTGGATGGTTGGGAGAGCATTATAAGCCTCGTAAAGAACTGCCTTCATTTTTATATTTCCAGTGGTTACTTGAAGCCAGAGCAAAACATAAAAAATTAGGCAGTTCAATAGAATTAAGGCCGTGCTGCGAGAATTATATTAAAGGGTGTTTGCGCAACCCGTTCCACTGATGAAAACCCAGCTTCCTTCATCACTTCAGAAAGCCGCTTTTCACCGGCCTGTGCGCCGAGCGCTGCACCGACTTCCTGTGATTTGGAGCAAGGTGTACAGATTACCGTTGAGACGCCGTAATAAAGACGGCCAACAGGATTTATGTTTTCAGGTACAGTGTCGCCGGCTGCTGGTTCTACCAACAATACCACACCATCATCCTTAAGTGCCTCTCGCGCATGCTTTGCAGCACCGACCGGGTCGCCCATATCGTGCAGGCAATCCATAAAGCAGATAAGGTCATAATCATTTTCCTGATAATTTTTGGCACTGGCTACTTTAAAGTCGATATTATCATTGGCGCTAGCGTCGTTAGCACGTGATATTGCCGTTTTAATGGATCCGTCATGCAGATCATAGCCAACAACATTTGATGCCGGGAACTGTTCTGCCATTAGAATGGTTGAAGCACCATGGCCACAACCAACATCGGCAATTCTAGCGCCTGCGCTTAGTTTTTCAGATAAACCACTAACGGCCGCGATCCACTCTGCAACTAAAAATGTTTTATAACCCGGACGGAAGAGCGATTCACTGCCGCAGGAAAGTTTATGATGATGAGCGCCCCATTCAAGACCGTCACCGCTTTCAAAAATATCAAGCAGCTTATCTTCATCTATCCAAAGGGACGCCGCCACTTCAAGAGCCGGAATGAGAAAAAAGGGACTTTCTTCATCGGCAAGAATTGGAATATAGGCATCTGGCATATAATAATTATCACCATCTTCATTATAGTGGACATAGCCACCAGCGGTCTGGTTATTAAGCCATTCACGAACGTAGCGTTCATTGGTGCCGGTTTTCACTGCGAGATCAGATGATGTGATTGCACCAGCACCGGCTAAAGCTTTATAAAGGCCTTTTTTATGGCCGATATTGGTTAGTACCCCTGATATTGCTGCTGCGACATCAGACACAACTAGACCAGCGAATTCTTCTGTAGTTTTTTCGTTTAACATGGTTTTCTCCTTACATGTGGTTTTGATAAAATGGAACGTCTTCGCCTTGATCAAGCCCAGACCAGGCAAATGGTTGAAACGCCGCATCAAGTGGAAGCGAGACCGCGTTGCTAATATAATTAGTGAAAGTCTTCAGGCTTATTCCAAGGGCAACATCCATTAATTGTGCTCTTGTAAATCCGGCATCAAAGAACAGGATGATATCTTTATTGGATAGCTTCCCTCTTGATCTAATGAATTTTCTAGTAAAGTTAGCTAATGCTTCTATCCGCGGATCCTCTATGGGTGAGCCGTTACGAAGCGCATTGATTATTTCTTCGGGGACGCCTTGCATGGCCGCAAAAGCCGAATGCCCCGCCACGCAGTATTTGCAGTTATTTTCAATACTCGTGACAATTTCAATGGTTTCTTTTTCTGCTGCCGTAAATGGGCACTCTGAGAATTTCTTTGACATATTCTCATAGGCTAAAAGTGCAGGGATAGATTCTGCAACGACTGCAAAAATATTAGGGACAAAGCCCTGACCTTCCACTTTTTCACGAAATAAATCCTTTATTTCTGTGGCTACTGTTTCTTCCTTATGTATTTCAAACATGCTCATAGCTTGTCTCCTGTTGGTTTATCTGTTGATCAAATAACCCTAGAGACAATCAATTCTTTACAATAGTTCACGGCAGGAAGTAACTAACTACACTTTTTGAAGTAACTAACTATCTATGTTATAGTTAGTAATCAAAAATAAGACTTGAGGG
>JABJKT010000003.1 GCA_018660225.1 Kordiimonadaceae bacterium | reverse complement strand
TTCACTCGGGATCGCCGTTACCCAAATACCATTTTCATGATTGCCCAAGATTTCAGTTTCTCTAAACTGAACCTGATTATCCTGATCAACCACACGCACGCCAACAAGGCCGTTATCTTCGAGCACTAATGTCGCAGCAGAAATTTTCTGCGCGGGCACTTCGTCACCACGAAGGAAGAGTTCAGCTGTGATGCCTTCACGAATGTCACTGTTAGGATTAGGAATTTCTAATTCAACACGGAATGTACGTGTGCTTTTATCGGCAATTGATGATACGTATCTGATTTTGCCTTCTATGCGGCGCCCTCCTTGAAGAATTGCATGCGCTTCTTGGCCAATCTTCGCTTGTGAAATTTGGTTTTCAGAAATATCAGCAACAATTAAGAATGGGTCTTCTTCCATGATAAGGGCACATACTTCGCCTTCTTTCATGTAATCACCTATTTCGATAGGGCGGTCATTGATAATACCGTCAAATGGTGCTCTGATTTGTGTGTTATCCAAATTGACCTTGGAACGTGATGCACGGGCAATTGCAGTATCCAATAATGCCTTAGCAGATGAGTGCTGTGTTTCAGAACGATGTCCTTTTTTAAAGAGCTCTGCTGATGCTTTATGTTCAAGTTCACGCTGCGTTACAATGGCTATGGACTCTGCATAGTTTGCTTCGCGGTCTTCTACATCAATGCTACAGATTATATCGCCTTTTGACACACGCATTCCTTTTTCAACAGGAAGTGCTGAAATGCGCCCTTTCAACTGACTTTTAAGACTAACGCTTCTAAGTGATTCCGTGTATCCGCGTAGGACGATGTCCTTTACATATGGTTCAGCGCTTGAGTTAATAACGGTCACTGACATTGCGGCTGCTACAGTTTGGGTTGGGTTTGTCGCTGCTTCATTGTCATCATAAGGAAAAAATACACCTGAAAGAAGGACTAATACGATGCCGACAACAATAAGTGCCGCTGTTTTATATGATTTATTCATAACATTTCAATTCTTTAATTTGGTTTATACCTAGTAATTTTTTATGATAAATACACAAATATGTAATACATGTAAACATAAAAATGTAATCAGCGTTAACATTGCTTATTTGTGCGACTCATCATAATGGTGTTTATGTGTTGTACTGATATATAACACTACATGTGAAAAAGTCAACCCAATTCAATAAAAATAAACTACATATTGCATTACATTATTATCATATAGTCTTTATACGCTGCACAGAAACAATGGATCAAAATATTTGAATTTAACTTAATTTAAGCTCATTTTCTGCTCTATATCAGGCTACATCAAGGCTTAGCTAAATATTTCTCTGGCACTTCTGGATAAGCATTTATAAAACCGTCTTTATTTGGCATTTCCACTTTTGGCAACGTGTTTTTATTCATAACGTCGTCTTCAGCAATAATGCCATTTTCATGAAGCAGGTATGCTGTTAGAGAATAATATTCGCTGTTAGTAAGTGACATAGGAGCAACCAAAGGCATGGCACGGCGAATATAATCAAATACGATTGTTGGATATGGCCAGTAACTGCCGATGGTTTGTTCAAAGTTTGACTTACCGCGTTTATCATCAACGCCAAATAATTTACCAATTTGATTTTTAACGGGGTCATTTTCACCCGGAAAATTATGGCATAAGTTGCACTGATATTCGAAAAGTTCTCTACCTTCGGCGACATTTCCTTCACCGTCCGGTAAAAACTCACCATCAGGAAATATAGACCAGAAACTTTTATCAATATCGGCCTGTGTGGCGGGGACACCAAAGAGTGATTCCTGTGCGGTTGCCAGTTGAGTGCTCAAAAACAAAGTGGCGATGATTAATATTCTATGCATAAACATTTTTAATCTCCCCATTTGTCGCAACACCCCAACTGTGAACAGCGTGAAAATGGTAAACACCATTTCTGCCCCTTGCATCGATCAGTTGTTTTCTGGTTGGTTGAAAGCGGCCAAATTCGTCTATAGCACGACTTTGAAGAACAGCGGGGCTACCATCCCACATCCAGGGAATTCTAAATCGGGTGAGCATTTTAGCATGAATTGGACCTTCAAGCGCAGTGTCGGCCCATGTATTTCCACCGTCAACGGATACTTCAACCCGGGCAATTTTCCCTTTTCCTGACCAAGCGACCCCAGTAATTTCATATATGCCTTTTTTCTTTAGGCTCATGGCACTCGACGGCCTTGTGATTATCGATTTAACATCCTGTTCCAATGTAAACTGTAATGCCATATCATCGGGCATCATGTCCGTATATTTTGCAGTTTCCTGTATTGACATCACGGGCCTGTCACTTACATAAATGGAGCGCAGCCATTTAACGGATGTGTTTCCTTCAAATCCCGGGTTAAAGAGCCGCATTGGATATCCCTGACTGGGTCTAATCCGTTCGCCGTTTTGACGAATAGCAATCATCGTGTCATCGAGTGCTTTATCAATTGGTATGCTTCTGGTCATCATACCATTATCAGCTCCTTCGGCGATGATCCATTTGGCGTCAGGCGAAATACCACATTCATCAAGCAAAGTAGAAAGCAAAACGCCTGTCCACTCACTGCCGGAAAGAAGGCCATGAATTTCTTGAAGCGACTGGTTTGTAGGGGTTTCTTGCCAAAGAACATTACTATTTCCGCTACACTCCATATAATGATTGCGCGATACGGTCGGGTAATTTTCCAAGGCATTAATATCAAATTTCAGCGGATTTTTAACCATTCCATGAATAACCAGTGAATGTTGATCAGGATCAATATCAGGGATGCCCTGATGGCTACGTTCAAAATGTAAGCCATTTGGGGTAATGGTGCCCATTAAATGGTCAAGGGGCGTTCTGGCGACAATCTTTGTTAATCTTAAGTCCAAAAATTCTTGACTATCATTTGGTAGAAGACGTTTCACACTGTTCACTTCAAACCTTGAACGATTGCTATATTCTACAGCATCACTACCCGGATAAAGAACCCAGTCCTCTTGTCCTTCGCCGACTATTTCCTGTCCGTAAGCGGCGCGAGTGGTGGCCAGTGCAGCGGTGGTTGCAATAGCTGAACTTAAGAAAAGGCGACGATTGAGCAGTCCGCCTTTTGTGGCATGATCAGTGGTATCGATGATTAAAGAATTTTTATTTTTTGACATAAAAAACTTTCCCTGTAATAAAACCTGTTTTAATTTTTATTAGTTAAAAGAAGCTTACTATAACAAAATGGATCGGTCAAAATAACAAACCGCGAACTGCTGCTTTCGGTCAAAAGCAGCAGTTCGGTTACTCGCATATTTTATATTCTTAAATGCCAAAATAAACCTAATGATGTACACCAGTCCATATTTTTAATAATGGCTGCTTGCACTCTGCGTATGATTATAGTTTTTAATATGTTGAATAGGGAAAATAATTTAATATATTTAAGATATTAATAATTGATAATAAATTAACTTTAATTTAACTGCGTTTCTTATATTACATACTAAAAGATATATTTTAAAAACAGGTAATATCAAACATGATTTTAAAAATCATTACGAGAAATATAAGACCTTACATGCAACAATTTATAATAAATACTATAGTTATAATTTGTGTAATGACTGTGTATGTTCAAACCGGTAAAGGACAAACACTCACTCCCGAAGAACAGGCATGGATAAGTGAACATCCGGTAGTGACCGCAGCAAAGCTGGTGAAAAGTGGGGCTTTTGATTCTGTTAGTGATGATACCCCCACAGGTATTTCACTTGATTATTTGAATCTAGTCGCTTCAAAAATTGGTTTAAAAGTAGAATACGTCAGTAGCCCCGATTGGAGAAAAATACTAGGCCAAATACGTTCAAGGGAAATTGATATTGCCTATGGTCTGGGTAAAAGCACTGATCGGGAAGAATACCTCAATTTTTCCAATCCCTATTTAAGTTTACCTATGGCCTATTATGGTCGAGACGGATCAGCACCAATAACAGAATATACAGATTTAATTAATAAGCGAATTGCCACAGTTTCGGGTTGGTCAACCACTGAAATTTATAAAAATATTTATCCAGATTTAACAATTATTGAATACTCATCTGCAAAAGAGGCATTGTTGGCAGTGTCGACAGGAGATGTTGATATTTTTTCTGGAACAGTAAATTTTACTAATATTATTATCGCCGGGAATTTTATTTCAGGATTAGAGATTTTAGGAGAAGAGCTTTTACCGGAAATATCTCAAGCAGATCAACTACACCTCGCAGCACGCAATGATTGGCCAATATTAATTTCCATCCTAAATAAAGGCATGGCGGCGGTTTCATATAAGGAATTTAGTGCTATTTCCAACACATGGCTAAATGGATATGTAGAGATTGAGGACATTGGTTTAACGCTTGAAGAGGAGATATGGCTTTCACAAAATAAAGTTATTAAAGTAGGCGTAGATCCCACCGTTCCCCCCAATGAAACAATTGATGAAAATGGAAAAATTAGTGGTATAGCGGGTGATTATCTTGATATCATAGCTGAAAAGTTAAATATAAAATTTGAATGGGCAGGCAGCAGGAACTGGTCAGAAGCCTTAGAGATGATTAAAAAAGGTGAAGTAGACATTCTTTCCTCTGCAGCATCGAACCCTGCGAGAAGTGAGTATCTTTTATTTACAGAGAATTATTCAAGTATCCCCAACGTTATATTTACCAGAAGCGGAGGGCAAATCTTTGGAAATGTAGATAGTTTATCCGGATATAAAGTTGCGCAAATTACAGATTTTTCAGTTACTGAATTTTTACGGGCCAATTATCCCGATATCGAAATAATCGAGGTATCTACTTCTAGTGAGGCCATGAAAAAAGTGTCCTCTGGTGAGGTTGATGCCCATATTAGTAATATTCCTAGAGGTATAGCGGCTATTACCAAAGATGGAATATCCAATATCATTGTCAGTGGTGATGCATCTGACTATAAATCTGGTAACGCGATAGCAACACGTATCGATCTCCCGATTCTGGCCAGTGCGTTACAAAAAGCACTTGATACTGTTACCACTGTTCAAAAGGAAGAAATAGCAAGAAGGTGGGTGTCAGTTCAAGTGTCCGCCGCCCCGGATTACAAACTACTTATTCAGCTAGGATTGATTGCGCTTGCTATAATAACCGCTATTACAATTTGGGCGGTTAGCGCGCAAATTGAAATACGCAGAAGGCGGGTTGTAGAAAAGAAGTTGATTTTGTCACAGAAAGAAGCCGTAAAGGCCAATGCCGAGAAATCAACGTTCCTCGCTAATATGAGCCATGAAATAAGAACGCCACTAAATGCGATTATAGGCTTTTCAGATATGATGTCCTCAGAAATATTAGGTAAAATAGATAACCTTAAATATAGAGAATATTTAGGAGATATCAATAACAGCGGCCATCATCTCGAATCCGTTATTAATGACATACTGGATTTATCAAAAATAGAGGCGGGAAAATGGAATTTGGACGAGAATGAATTTGATTTAAAGGCATGTATTAATGATGCAATTAAAATTATTAAATTACAGGCAAAAGATAAAAATATATCTCTAAAAGTGATCGGCCTTGAAAATGAAACTTTAATGAAAATTTATGGTGACGAGACTGCTTACAAAAGAATTTTCATTAACCTCTTATCAAATTCTGTAAAATTCACTGGTAATGACGGAGTGATCACCGTTAGTGCTTCGCCTGGTGCGGACGGCTTCGTCAAAATAGAAATAGAAGATAATGGCATAGGTATTGCGTCTGATAAAATAGAACAGGTATTAACTCCTTTTTCTCAGGCCCATGATATCAAGTCCGGCGATAATATTGGAACAGGCCTCGGGCTGCCAATTGTAAAGAGTTTGACGGAATTACACGGCGGTTTATTTTCCCTAAACAGCGAAGAGAATATTGGCACTATAGCTACAGTATTAATTCCTGCCTATCGGGTAATTGGGCAAAATGAGAAGAAAAATCACAAAATTCACGCAAACCAGTTCTGATCAGTAACATATTTCATAAAACGACGAACTTTGAATGTCTGCTTAGGGTCGAAAGCAGTCATTCGGCATTAAAGGCGGCAGAACGTATTAGTCCTTTACTTGCCGCCCTAAATTTGATTTAAAATTATTTATTCACTGCATCTTTTAAAGCTTTACCAGCCTTAAATTTAGGCCTTGTTGACGCAGCTATCTGGATTGCTTCTCCGGTTCGTGGGTTACGCCCGACCGATGCGGCTCTAGAAGCAGTACTGAAAGTACCAAACCCTGTCATGCGAACTTCTCCACCTGCTGCCAAGGTGTTTGATATAGCATCCAAAACACCGTCAACTGCACTAGCAGCATCTGCTTTTGATAATCCAGCCGATGCGGCCACACTGGCAATAAAATCATTTTTATTCATAAGTTTTCCCTCTAATCTGATTTGTTATTTTGAAGTTAACCCCAACTCTCAATATACAATCTCAATCATCCATTGAAAGCACGAATATCCTAACCATATTATTGTGTGAAAGGCAATGAGATTATCTTTTAAGTAAGGTTACTCGCTTTAGGAGTTGAGGACGAGTTCAGTAAATAATTTACATTTAGCTCTCTACAATAATTTAATAGGGAACTTTTATGTATTCATCTTTATATACTCGAAATAAGCATATTCCATCGAACAAAGGTAAATTGATAGGTCAAAAGCCTCCATTAAAACTCAAACAAATTTGGGCTATTCGTGATCCTCTTGATGACATCAAAACCGCACGAAATATCAGTTTCGTTGTAAAGGACGATATTGTACATGATCCACAAGAATTGCTCCTTAGTGCAGAAGGCGGGATCGGACCCAAAAACCCCGATGATCATGAGGACTGGGAATTAAAATTAAGACCACTACGTGACTAAATAAAAACGTCTGCTTCCGACCCAGGCTGTGTGAAAAGTCCCTCCACTATGTTATAGTAGTTTTTTAACTTTGGAAGGTCAATATTGATGACAGCATTCATTGAAGGGGACGTCCGTTCACAGA